>NZ_JNAW01000002.1:279613-280292 GCF_000760215.1 Prochlorococcus sp. MIT 0603
TCACNNNGAAATAACTTTTACGAAGCCTAATTAGACTTTCTCGAAGCTTAGCCATAAACGGTATTTGTTAAGGACCTTTTATGTTAAAGATTGTTTTTATAGGGTTCTAACTTGACTATGACTCCTTATTGTTGTCGTTGCTTTCTTGAGTAGAACGATCTTCAGAGGAATTAATATCTTGAGGATTAGGAGGGGTTTCAATAACGGTATCGTCTTGAGTAGAACGATCTTCAGAGGAATTAATATCTTGAGGATTAGGAGGGGTTTCAATAACGGTATCGTCTTGAGTAGAACGATCTTCAGAGGAATTAATATCTTGAGGATTAGGAGGGGTTTCAATAACGGTATCGTCTTGAGTAGAACGATCTTCAGAGGAATTAATATCTTGAGGATTAGGAGGGGTTTCAATAACGGTATCGTCTTGAGTAGAACGATCTTCAGAGGAATTAATATCTTGAGGATTAGGAGGGGTTTCAATAACGGTATCGTCTTGAGATGATTGCTGACTCTCTGAATTTTTAGCAGGATTGATTTCCTCTTCGATTTCTTCTATAGGCAGAAGTTTTTTGATTAAATTGAGTAATTCTATGATGTTCTCAAATAAAGCTTTTAGATTTTCAAGTATCTTTTGCAAGACAATCTTGATTGCTTTAGCAGTATCACCCTTATTGAAGTAAAG
>NZ_JNAW01000002.1:580299-792996 GCF_000760215.1 Prochlorococcus sp. MIT 0603
GCAATGGGCCGGTTATAATATCAAATTTGGATTTATCAAGTCTCTCATAAAGAGAACGTCTACGATCAATAGACTTATCTAGTAAAGACTGAATACCATTAGCACCCAATTGTCTTAGTCCAAGCCATAATTTAATAACTTCTGCAGGTCTTGTACCTTGTAATCCAAGTTCACCTCCCTGATAATCGTTTCCATAAGATGGTTCTAAATATGGATAACCAGTAGAAAAGCAGGTAAAAAGATCCTTAATATCAGACACTAATAATAATGAGGAGGTCTTTGTAATCCCAAGAAGTTTTTGCGGATTAACAGTAACAGAATTAGCCCTAGAAATATCCTTCACGAGGCTTGCAGTGGATGATGACAAGCCAAAAGCTCCTCCTATTGCAGCGTCAGCATGCAGCCATATTTTTTCTTTGTGACAAAAATCAGCAATTTGAGTCAAGGGATCTATAGATCCTCGTACAGTAGTACCTGCTGTTGCTACAATCGCAAAGCATTTTTTCTCTTGAGATTTTATATTATGAAACTGTTCAGTTAAAGATTTAATAGACATACATCCAAAATTATCGGTAGGAACCCTGACTAATGCCTCTGGAGGGAGTCCCATAACTGATATAGCTCTCGCTATTGAGACATGTGCCTCTGTACTAGCTAAGACGACAGCTTTAGGATCACATAACAGATTGGCATTAGACCTTGCTACTAACAAGGCCATTAAATTAGTTAGACTTCCACCACTAACAGCAACACCACCAGCAGTCTCTGGCATCTCAAATTTATTTGCAATCCATTTACATAGACTTCTTTCTAATTTAGTAATGCTAGGTGAAAGCTCCTCAGCCAACAAATTATTATTAAGTCCAGCAGCTATCAATTCTCCAACAATTGAAGAAGTAAGAGGCGGTGGGTCTAAATGAGCAAGTGCTCCAGGATGAGATGGCTGATATGATCCGGCCATAATTTTTTGCAAATCATCTAACATCTCAGAAGAAGACAATCCATCTAAACGTGGTCCTATATCAGGCAACTCAAAATGAGATGGTAAAGGGCCTCTATTAGTTGTAGAAGACAACCACTCACAAAGATCACTAGAAGCCCCTTCTAAAAATGACTTAAATTTAGGATCAGTGCGATCAGGAGGTGCAAAAAATTCCAATGGATTTCCCTTTCAAATATTTATACCAAAGAGTTAACAAAGAACGATATTCATTATGTTCAAATTAAAAAGGTTGTTCTAGAAAAATGCAATTTTATCAACCGGTAAAACTTAAGGATACACAAACAGAAAGATGGATGGAAATTCTGCTTGAAAGAGCTAATAGAACTGGCTCTCAAGGTGAGGTACCTGTTTCAGCTGTTATCTTGAATGAATACGGGCATTGTATAGGCCATGGAACAAATACAAGAAATAAATATTTCAATCCCCTTGGCCATGCTGAATTAATTGCTCTTCGGCAGGCTTCCTGGATAAAAAGAGATTGGAGATTTAACGAATGTACATTGATAGTAACGCTAGAGCCATGTCAAATGTGTGCAGGTGCTCTTATACAAGCAAGGATGGGCAAAGTTATTTTTGGTGCCGTGGATAAAAAAAGAGGTGGACTAGGAGGCTCATTAGATCTCTCAAAACATCAAAGCGCTCATCATAAAATGTCTATTGAAGGAGGGATTTTGAATGACCAAGCTAAAGAAGCATTGTCTAAGTGGTTTGCTGATAGAAGAAATGAAATAACTAGGACTTGAATTTAGGCAATTGTGTCTCGAAAAGGTTCAAGATTCTTTCAACATTCTTTGATTGAGAGTTGTAGCCCATAAGACCAATTCGCCAGACCTTACCTGCTAATTCACCTAATCCACCACCAATCTCAACGCCATGCTTATGCAATAAATGAAGTGTGAAAGCTTTTCCATCAATGCCATCAGGTATTTTAACTGTAGTAAGAGTAGGAAGCCTTAGATTTTCATCAACATGTAATTCAATACCAAGTTGGGTTAAGCCAGTCCATAGGCTATTTGCATTTTCTCTATGGCGTTCCCATGAGTTCTCCAAACCCTCTTCAACAATAAGTTTAAGTGCTTCTCGGATTCCAAAATTCATATTTACTGGTGCAGTGTGATGGTAAACACGGTCACTACCCCAATATTTATTTAACAGGGACACATCAAGATACCAATTAGATACTTTGCTTGTCCTTGCATTCAATTTGTCTTCTGCCCTTTTATTCATAGTAAAGGGGCCTAAACCTGGAGGGCAACTTAAGCCCTTCTGACTACAGCTATAAGCAAGATCCACCTTCCATTCATCTAAAAACAAAGGGATACTTCCAAGTGATGTAACAGTGTCTAAAATCAACAAGCAATTATATTTTCGACATAAATCGCCTATTCCATCCATAGGCTGACAAACACCTGTAGATGTTTCTGCATGTACTAGAGCAAGAACAGCAGGCTTATGTTTGATTAAAGACTCTTCAAGTTCATTAAGAGAAAAGGCTTGTCCCCAGGGTTTTTGAATTGTCTGAACATTTGCCTTATACCTTGAGGCCATGTCAGCCAATCGATGACCAAAGTAGCCTTTAATGGCAACAAGGACAGTGTCCCCAGGTTCAACAATATTTGCAATTGTTGCCTCCATTGCTGCACTACCAGTGCCACTCATTGGAAGAGTTAATCTATTTGTTGTCTGCCAGACATGCCGTAATAGATTCTGAACATCAGCCATTAAATCAATATAAAAAGGATCTAAGTGACCAACAGGCTGATTGGACAGTGCTTGCAGCACTAAAGGGTGAGAATTAGAAGGTCCTGGACCTAGTAATAGCCTCTCTGGAACCGAAAGAGCTGATAGTGACGTGTCAAAAGTTTTCAACATTTCAGAGTTAGCTTTTGTTGTCGCCAAGACCTAAAAAGAATAATTACTTAACCAAGAGCCTATACATCTATAGGTATGAACGTGAAATTAATTTTAGGTATTGCAATGCTGACAACCAAGGTGAAATAGCTTCTAATAACCAAATAAAAATTAAAAAGTCGCACAAACATTAGGAATTAAAGGGAAATAGTGCGAAAAAGTACTTATTGATACAAAACTAGATTGCTATGGTAATTACTTTTGTTGGAATATATCTATAAAAAAATCCATGGGCAAATCTCCACAGGATGTACTTAGACAAATTAAAGATGAGGGTATTGAGCTCATTGATCTTAAATTCACTGACATCCACGGTAAATGGCAACATTTAACCGTTACATCAGACATGATCGAAGAAAGCTCTTTCAAGGAAGGGCTAGCCTTTGATGGCTCTTCCATAAGGGGATGGAAAGCCATTAATGAGTCAGATATGTCAATGGTCCCAGACGCTACAACTGCATGGATAGATCCCTTTTATAAGCACAAAACACTTAGCATTATTTGTTCAATACAAGAGCCAAGGAGTGGGGAGCCCTATTCAAGATGTCCAAGATTTTTAGCTCAAAAAGCACTTTCTTATTTATCTTCTACAGGTTTAGCTGATGTAGCTTTCTTTGGACCAGAACCAGAGTTCTTTATTTTTGACGACGTAAGGTATGACTCAAAAGAAGGCACTTCCTTTTATAGCGTAGACACTATTGAGGCCCCTTGGAACACAGCAAGGTTAGAGGAAGGTGGCAACCTAGGATACAAAATACAATATAAAGAAGGATATTTCCCAGTAGCTCCAAATGATACTGCTCAAGACATGCGTTCTGAGATGTTACTTCTCATGGGTCAACTAGGAATACCTATAGAGAAACATCATCATGAGGTTGCAGGACCAGGTCAACATGAACTTGGAATGAAATTTGCTTCACTTATAAACGCAGCAGATAACGTAATGACATATAAATATGTTGTTAGGAATATTGCCAAAAAATATGGCAAGACAGCAACTTTTATGCCAAAACCTATCTGGAATGACAATGGAACTGGCATGCATGTCCATCAAAGTCTCTGGAAGGATGGGCAACCACTTTTCTTCGGTGAAAATACATATGCCAACCTATCTCAAACTGCCAAATGGTATATAGGTGGCATTCTTAAACATGCACCTTCTTTCTTAGCCTTCACAAACCCAGGAACAAATAGCTATAAACGATTAGTACCAGGGTTTGAAGCCCCAGTAAATCTTGTTTACTCCCAAGGTAATAGATCAGCTGCTATTAGAATTCCTTTAACAGGACCAAGTCCAAAAGCAAAAAGGTTAGAATTTAGACCTGGTGATGCTATAGCAAATCCCTATTTAGCCTTTAGCGCAATGCTAATGGCTGGAATTGATGGTATTAAGAATCAAATAGATCCAGGCGAAGGAGAAGATCGTGATCTATTTGAACTTCCCTCAGAAGAACTTGCCAAGATTGCAACAGTTCCATCATCCTTAAATGATGCATTGGATGCACTAAATAGAGATAATAATTATTTAACTGAAGGTGGCGTGTTCGATGATGACTTTATAAATAACTTCATCGAAATGAAGTATGAAGAAGTTCAGCAATTAAGGCAAAGACCTCATCCTCATGAATTCTTTATGTACTATGACGCATAATAAATAAGCCTATTTATACATTTTTTCAAATTAAACATTATAAAATAAGCAAGGTTATATACTATCTTGCTTATTTTCTAATATGAATATTATCAGCAATCTTAGATTTATAAAAAAAAAGGTATATAAATATAAAATTATACCTATTATATTTTCATTAATAATTATAGTCCTATCAATAAAGGGGAAAGACTTGCCAAAAGACTTTAACAAAACCTATATAAATAAATTCAATAAGATGATGGTTAATATTGAAAGTAAATTAAATAGAAATGATCTTTCTGGTGTTTGTTCAAAAGCTAAAGATATAGATAAATTCATTCAAAAGGATATCAATCAATTAAGAGAAGCTGAACCAAATTATTCATGGGATGACATACAAGCTCTAATGAAGGAAATTCCCAACCAATTATGTCCCGATCAATGAAAATATTGCTTGATATACAAAAATATAATTCTCTTAGCAACAGAAAATATTTAATTCTCTCAGTTGGCTTAAAAATCTGTTGAAATAGATAAAACTTGAAAAGGTTTATGGCTCAGCCAAGCCTAGCAAAAATTGCATATAAAACTCTTCAGCAAGGCAAAGGTCTTGTTGGGATAGTACATAAGGAGATAAGTACAAAGTTGATGGAGGTTATAGCACCTGAAGCCATTCCAGAAACATCCCCAATTTCTACGGACTTACTACTTAAATTAAGACAATCTATTAAAGAGCTAGAAGATATTGACTGGCTAGAAGCAGAAAAGGGCTTTTATCCTAAGAACCTTCTTTTTGAAGCCCCTTGGATAGAGTGGTTTGCAAAGTACCCACTAGTATGGTTAGACATGCCATCAACTTGGAACAGAAGAAAATCTAGAAAATTTCAAGACATACCAAAATCAATTAATAAAGATAAATACCCTGATTATTATTTACAGAATTTCCATCATCAAACTGATGGTTATCTTAGCGATCACTCAGCAAGTATTTATGATATTCAAGTGGAGATACTTTTTAATGGAACTGCTGATGCCATGAGAAGAAGAGTTATATCTCCTATAAAAGATTGCCTTCAAAATAGCTTTAAAGATACAAGTTCATCAGAAATAAAGATTCTTGATGTAGCAACTGGAACAGGAAGAACTCTTCAGCAACTTAGATCGGCCTTCCCTTATGCAGAGCTTACTGGCTTAGATTTATCTTCTTCATATCTTAAGCAAGCAAGTAAATATTTAAATAATAGCGGGAGTGAATTAGTTCAATTAATCAAAGGAAATGCAGAAAATATATCTCTAATAGGAGAATCATTTAACGCAATAACATGTGTTTTTCTTTTTCATGAATTACCAAAACAAGCTAGGCAGAATGTTATTTCAGAATGCTTTCGTCTTTTAAAACCAAATGGAAAGTTAGTTATTGCAGATTCAGTTCAAATACAAGACTCCCCTCAATTCACACAAGTCTTAGAAAATTTTCATCGAATATTCCACGAGCCTTATTATAAAGATTATATAAAAGACGACATCACTATAAGACTTACAAATTCCGGATTTGAATCTATAAAAACAAACTCATTTTTCATGACAAAAGTTTGGTCGGCCACTAAACCATCTACCTGAATTAAACACATAAGCAAAAGAATTATTTATCTAATTTAAAAGAATATGAGAAAAATTTAAAAGTCTATAAGCTCTTCCTATCTCCTTAATTCATCCAAAACATTTCTATCTTCCAAAGTACTTGTATCTCCTATGACCTCTTCACCAGCAGCTAAAGACCTAAGTAGTCTGCGCATGATTTTTCCACTTCTTGTTTTAGGCAATGCATCAGTAAATCGAATTTCATCTGGTCTTGCTATTGCTCCTATTTCTTCTGAGACATGATTCCTTAAATCCTGCATAAGAGTTTGATCTGATACTTTTCCACTTTCTAAAGTCACAAAAGCAACTACTGCTTCTCCTTTAATCTCATCTGGTCTCCCAACCACAGCAGCCTCTGCCACATAAGAATGACTTACTAAAGCAGATTCTATTTCCATAGTTCCAAGTCTATGGCCAGAGACATTAATCACATCATCAACCCTTCCCATGATCCAAAAATATCCATCTTCATCTTTGCGAGCTCCATCACCAGCAAAATAAACAAGTTTATTATCAATAGGTTCTAGATACTCCCAATAACTTTGCCTAAATCTTTGAGAATCTCCATGAATAGTCCTCATCATTCCTGGCCATGGCCGCTTTACCACTAAATATCCACCTTGATTTGCTTCAACTGACTGGCCATCTGCCGTAACAATATCTGCTTCAATTCCAGGCAAAGGAAGGGTAGCTGAACCTGGCTTTGTAGGTATTGCTCCAGGCAATGGACTGATTAACACACCACCTGTTTCTGTCTGCCACCAAGTATCAACAATAGGGCAATTACCACCACCTATTACTTGCCTATACCACATCCAAGCTTCTGGGTTGATAGGCTCACCAACTGTTCCCAGCAATCGTAAGCTTGTTAAATCATACTTTTCAGGAATTGATCTCCCTGATTTCATAAAAGCTCTTATTGCTGTAGGAGCCGTATAAAAAATATTAATTTTATGTCTTTGAATAACCTCCCAAAACGCTCCAGGATTCGACGGTCTTGGGACACCTTCATACATAACTGTTGTAGAGCCATTTGATAAAGGTCCGTAAACAATGTAACTATGACCTGTTATCCATCCAACATCAGCTGTACACCAATATATCTCTTCTTCACGTACATCAAATATCCATTTAAAAGTCAGGTGAGCCCACAAATTATATCCTGAGGTTGTGTGAACAACTCCTTTTGGTTTACCTGTTGATCCAGATGTATAAAGCACGAAAAGTCTATCTTCACTATTCATTTGCTCTGGCAAACATTCAACAGCTTGATGAGAAATCAGCTCATCCCACCAGTAATCTCGACCATTGATAAAAGTTACTTTTTGAGAAGTACGTTTAACGATCAAAACAGATTCAACACTGGGACAACTATTTCCATCTAAAGCAGAATCAACTGCATCTTTTAAAGAGATAATCTTGTCTTTACGAAAACCTCCATCAGCTGTAATTACCGCTTTCACTTGACCATCATTAAGTCTGTCACGCAAAGCTTCAGAGGAGAATCCACCAAAAACGACAGAATGTGGGGCTCCAATTCTTGCGCAAGCAAGCATTGCAATTGCAGCCTCAGGAATCATCGGCATATAAAGCGCAACTAAATCACCCTTGGATATCCCGATGCTTTTCAATGCATTTGCAGCCCGACATACTTCTTCAAAAAGTTCTTTATAACTAATTCTCCTGATTTCACCTGGCTCCCCTTCCCAAATTATCGCGATCTTTTCTCCCTTCCCGTTGTTAACGTGTCTGTCCAAACAGTTATAAGAAACATTCGTTTTACCTCCATCAAACCATTTAGCAAAAGGTGCATTAGACCAATCAAGGACAGAATCAAAAGGTTTAAACCAATGTAGCTCTTTTAAAGCGGCATCTCCCCAGAACTTATCAGGATCATTCTTAGCAGAATCAACCATGGCTTGATATTGATCGAAGCCTCTTATAGTGGATGCCTTAACAACTGAAGAGGGAGGCTCAAAAATCCTTTCTTCATGTAATACTGTGTCTATCTTTGATGATGAATCAGAACTCATAGAAAATAATTTTTTGTATTAGTCTAATTCAAGCCAATTATCTACAAAGTAGGTGAAATGCTTATTAAAAAGAAAAGCATGCATTCGCAATGATATTACCCAAAGCATTTTTATTTGATCTTGATGGAGTCCTTATAGATAGTGAGCCATTAAATAAATTAGCCTGGAAAAAATTAGCTAATCAATTTGGTTTAAATATAAGCGATAAGAAACTAAATAAATTACTTGGCAGAAGAAAGATCGAATGTGCAAAGATTCTACAGATATTGATAAAAGAACCTGTTAGTATAGATAAATTACTGAAATACCATAGAAAGATTCATACAGAAATACTTAAAGATGTTAAAGCAACCAAAGGAGCAGAACAAATAGTAAGATGGCGTTACAAAAATAACATTAAGACAGCTCTGATAACAAGTAGCACCGAGGAATCAGTTGCTTATAAAACAAGGAGATACGACTGGATAGATTTGATACAAACAAGAATATATGGTGACAATCCCAAACTTCAAAATAGCAAGCCAGAGCCAGATCCATATATATTGGGAGCAAAGTTATTAAATGAGAATCCAAACTCATGCTGGGCAATAGAAGACTCTGAAATAGGTGTTACATCTGCACTAAAAGCTGGTTGTGTAGTATGGTTGATAACAAATAAATATATAAGTATTGAAAATATAGCAATAAAATATCCAAAAAATAATTTACATATTGTGCAAAGCTTAATTGATGTACTAAATGAAGCCGAGATAGCTAGTAAATATTAATAAAGTCTTCTAAGAACATAGTCTGGTAGGGCCAATAAAGCATCTTTTGAAGGAGATTCAGGAATCCAACGAATAGAATCAGATGCATTCTTGGCAAATTCTTGAGCCAACTCTCTGGTACGACCAATTGAATTGGAATCTCTTACAAGTTCTAAGGCTGTATCGAGATCACCATCATATGAAAATTCTCTTTTAACTAATTCTGAAAGCAAAGGCTTTTCTTCAAGGGCGTAAATAGCTGGAGCTGTTAAATATCCACTAGCTAAATCATTGGCAGCTGGCTTGCCTAATTGAAGATCACTTGCTGTGAAATCAAGGATATCATCAACAACTTGAAAGGCAAGTCCTAACTGTTTGCCAAAATTATAGAGGCATTTTAATTCTTCATCAGAAGCATTACTTAAGACTCCAACAGCTTGTGCACTATTAGCGATCAAGGAAGCTGTCTTGCAATAACTCTTCTCTAAATAAGTTTCTAAAGTTTGATTTGAATCATATTTATAAAGACCCTGTTTAACCTCTCCTTCAGCTAGATCCATTATCACTCTACTTAAAAGCTTGACGACAACTAGATTATCTAAATTTGCCAAATGCCAACTAGCCTGGGCAAAGAGGAAATCTCCTGCCAAAACAGCAGTCTTATGATCAAAAAGACTATGTACTGTTTGAACCCCACGACGTGTTGCAGCCTCATCAACTACATCATCATGCACAAGAGATGCTGTATGGATCATCTCGGTTATTTCAGCTAGTCTTCGATGTTTTGGGGAGAGTTTCCCTTCTACTGATAATGCCTTAGATAAGAGCAGTACTATCCCAGGCCTTATACGTTTGCCTCCAGCAGTAAAGAGATGTTCGGCAGCTGCCTGCAATATAGGATGCCCTGCTCCAATCAAGACACGGAGATCTTTGAGGAGATACTCAAGATCCGTATCAACTGGCTGAAGCAAATCCGTTACCGTGGCCATAAAATCCTTGCTATAGAGATATTAGTAGACGCAGGACTTGGAATGAAGAGAAACTACCTCAACCTGAGGTTTAATTTCTAACATATGAGCGACCCGAGAAGTGAAATTCATAGGGTCAGAAGTAACACAGAATTGGATGTCAACACTGTTGTCTAATGAATCTAAGGCTATTTTAGAGAAATTGAAAAAGGGATCCATTTTTTTTGCTAATCCTGACGCTGGGTTTATTACGGAGATGTGAGAAGGGATCAATTTACGTATAACCGGTTTTATGAGAGGGTAATGACTACAGCCAAGGACAATTGCCTCTACATCTGCTTTCAAAAGTGGGGCTAAATGATCATAAACTTTCGTAGTAATCTCAGGGGAATTTAAATTACCTTTTTCAATGATAGGTACAAGGTCTGGGCAAGCTTCTTCGATAACATAAGTACTTGGACTAAAGCTATGGATCTCTTTTGTATAAGCCAATGAATCCACTGTTAAAGGTGTTGCCAAAATACCAACTTTAGACACTTTTAAGATTCCAGAAAGTGATCCTATTAGATCAAATACAGGAACATTTACATTTTGCTTAATGACATCTAGGGCCAGAGAATTAGTTGTATTACATGCAACAACCACAGCATTTACATCTTGGCAATGCAACCATTGAGATATTTTAAAAGCTATGTCACGAATTTCACTAGGGGTTTTAGACCCATAAGGAACTCTAGCGGTATCAGCTAAATAAATTGCATTAAAATTATTATGACGTTCCTTAATGCTCTGTAGTACAGATAAGCCACCAAGTCCACTATCAAAAAGAGCTAAGCGTAATTTCAATAGGACTCCTTTAGATAATTTAGAATTCCCTTTGAAATTGCAAAAGCAATTTTCTTTCTATAAGCTTTTTGCGAAAGCAGCTTTGCATCGAGCCTACCAGTAAGAAAACCAACTTCTATTAATGCAGCTGGCATATTTGTATTTCTAATAACAAAAAATCTACTCTGTCTAACCCCACGATCAGGGCTCCCACCAGGTACGTCAAGAAGGGCTTTTTGGATGTGTTCTGCTAATTTCCTGCCGTATATACCAGCAAAGAAATAACTTTCTATACCACTAACTTCTCTTTTAAAACCTCGAGTAGCATTGGCATGAATGCTTATGAACGCATCTGCGTTTGAGTTATTAGCAATTCGAACTCTTTTAGCTAAACCTAAGTCAACTTCTCTATACCTCGTCAACTGAACCTTAATACCTTTTTCTCCAAGAAAACTTGATACATATTTTGAGATCTCAAGAACAACATCGGTTTCTTTTAATCCATTAATGCCAACAGCTCCAGAATCAGGTCCACCATGACCAGGGTCAATAATTACATTAAACCTTCCTCTCTGGACACTTGGCAGAGAGGAAAGATCATATTGTTCAAATCTATCTGTTGAATTAATAGCAGGTGTTCTTAAATAATTAGAAGCCTTGTAAGGCTTTAACAAATTGCCTTCACCAATACTTGTGAAGCCAATGGGCTTAAGGCCCACTAAACGTAATTCCCATAAGTTAGGCGATGTTCCTAACAATCTAAGGTTAGATGGATTAAGCGATACTGATGGATTAAATTCAACAACTAGTCTTGTATTGCCTTTATATGGTTTACCAAGCCTTATTTCCTTAATTGGTCCATTTCCATTTAGTTTTCTAGGTTTAGCCAATTCGCCAGGAAAATCTATCCAAACCCTGTCGCCTTTATTCCCATATCCAGCCTGAAAGTAAGCATCTAAATGTATACCTGATGCCGTTCTTAACTTCAATATTCCATCTGAAGTTAATATCCATGCTGCGAGAGCACTGGCTGCATTAGCAGAGCCAACATTAAATAAAAATAAAAATGCGTATAAAACAAAACCAAACCTTAAGCCAGCTTTATTTGACCACATAAATTTCAGAATAATTCCTTCTTTCTATGTTTTAAAGAAGGCATTTGATTCCTAATGCTCTGAACTCTTGAAGTAACGATTGGCGCAATCGCTTCTCCTGGTTGCACGCCAGCGTCAGCCAACACAGTTCCCCAAGGATCGATGATCATGGCATGTCCATGGCTTTGCCTCCTACGATAATGAATTCCAGTCTGTGCAGGGGCGACAACATAAGCTGTATTTTCTATAGCTCTAGCCTGAAGCAAAACCTGCCAATGATCCTTACCTGTAAATGCCGTGAAAGCAGCAGGAATCATTAATAATTCAGCTCCTTGCTCAACTAAAAACCTATATAATTCAGGAAATCTAACATCGTAACAAATAGATAATCCAACTTTGCAGAATCCAGGTATATCTATTACTGAGGGCAATTTCTGGCCAGAAATAATTGTTTCAGATTCTCGGTATTTATTTCCATCTGGCAAATCAACATCAAAAAGATGGATCTTGTCGTATCTGCCAAGAAGCTGTCCATCTTTGTCAACAATTTCAGATCTATTTAGAGTCCTACTACCATCACCAGCAGGTACTGGGAAACCACCTCCCAATAAAACGACTTGATAGCGACGTGCCATGGTCACTAAAAACTTACTGCATTTTTGAGATAATGTTGAAGCAATATTCAGCCTTTCGTCATCCGGTCCTATAAAAGCAAAATTTTCTGGTAATCCAATAAGTTCAGCTCCTCTTCTACTGGCAATTTCTATTTGTTCTTCTGCTATGGAAAGATTCGCCTCAAAGTTAGAGGTACTTGTCAACTGAATTGCTGCCGCTAGAAAATCCGACAATGGCTTATACCAATTTAGTAATGAGATGAATCAAAGAGAGAAAAGGTTAGTTTTACCTCTTTGTATTGGAACAATATCTATAGTATCTAGTTCTGAACAACATAGGAAATCATCATCATGATTTCCAAGTCTCTCTAGTCTTTGACCATGAGTAGAGTTACGTAAACATTTTTGTATATTGTCGCGCCATTGAGACCATAGTGACATAGCCGCAATAAGTTCATCATTGATAATTTGACAGGATGTTGTATCAGAATCACATAAGAATGATGCTAGTGCTCCTGCTGCTAGTGAATCCTCTAAGGAATATGATCCTTCCCATCCACTTCCAAGAATTAATACATCCTCTGGATCATCTAATAATAATTTTTCGCCAACAGCTCTTCTATTTACTAAAGACATTGTATAAAGATTGAGTGAATGTTTAACTCGCTCTAAAGAACGAGTCCCATTGGTTGTGCTCATAAATAACCTTTTACCAGATACAACCTCTGTACTTACATCAACAGGGGAGTTCCCCAAATCAAACCCCTCAAGCTTCTTGCCTCCGCGCTCACCTAAAAGCAACCGTTTAGAGGATGGCCAAAATGAAGATTCTTTCCTAAGTTCAATTATGTCAGCAAAAGTTTGTACAGCCTCTGCTCCATTATTTAGCGCACAAGCAATTGTGGTTGTAGCTCTTAGAACATCTATAACAATAGAAGTTTTTGGCTTAGCATCAAATGGAACATTATCTGCAACATGAAAATAAGAAAGCCTCATGGTCCTAATCTATGAAAACCTCAGTAAGAGTAACTAAATCACTCAACATAATGCGAGGAAAATAATGAATTTCTTTCAAAAAGTTCCTTCATCAAAAGATATGAGGGATTTTCTAAGTCTCCTTGAAGAGAAAGGGCAACTTAAAAGAATTGATAAACCTATTGATCCTGACCTAGAACTAGCAGCAATAAGTGATCGTGTACTAAGCCAGGGGGGCCCCGCTTTATTGTTTGAAAATGTAATTGGGTCATCTATGCCAGTTGCTATAAATCTTCTGGGAACAATAGAAAGAGTTGCATGGAGCATGGGTCTAAATTCAATAGATGAACTTGAAATGCTTGGTGAAAAATTATCGACTCTTCAGCAACCGGAGCCTCCAAAAAACTTAAAAAAGACCATAAAATTTGGAGGGCTTTTATGGGACATCATTAGGGCTCAACCAGATTTAGATCTACTACCACCTTGCCGTCAAAACATATTAAAAGGAGAACAGGTAAATTTAAATAATCTTCCATTAATTAGACCCTGGCCAGAAGACGCAGGAAAAATAATAACGTTCGGTCTTGTCATAACAAAAGATCCAGAGACAAAAACCCCTAACGTTGGCGTGTATAGGCTTCAACAGCAGTCTTCAACTACAATGACTGTCCATTGGTTAAGCGTTAGAGGTGGTGCAAGACATTTAAGGAAAGCAGCTGCTTTAGGAAAGAAACTTGAAATAGCAATTGCAGTAGGCGTTCATCCAATACTATTAATGGCTGCTGCAACTCCTATACCCGTAGCTTTAAGTGAATGGCTTTTCGCTGGTTTATACGCAGGCGAGGGCGTTCGTTTATGTAAATGCAAAACATTAGATCTTGAAGTTCCTAGTCATAGTGAAATCATCCTAGAAGGAACGATTACACCGGGTGACGTTATGAATGATGGCCCATTTGGAGACCACATGGGATTTTATGGAGGAGTAGAGGCGTCTCCACTTATAAAATTCCATTGCATAACTCACAGGAATGATCCTATATACTTGACAACATTTAGTGGAAGACCACCAAAAGAAGAAGCAATGCTAGCAATAGCATTAAATAGGATATATACACCAATCCTACGTAGACAAATAACTGAGATAGTCGATTTTTTCCTTCCGATGGATGCACTTAGCTATAAACTAGCGATAATTTCAATTGAAAAGGCTTATCCAGGTCAGGCAAGAAAAGCTGCTATAGCATTCTGGAGCGCGTTGCCTCAGTTTACATATACCAAGTTTGTTGTTGTTGTCGATTCTACTATCAACGTAAGAGATCCAAGGCAGGTTGTCTGGGCAATTTCAAGTTTAGTTGATCCACAAAGAGACCTTTTGATAATGGAAAATACTCCTTTTGATAGTTTGGATTTTGCCTCTGAGAATATTGGCCTTGGAGGAAGACTAGCAATTGATGCTACGACTAAAATCGGTCCAGAAAGAAATCATCCATGGGGTAAAGCTCTTGTTCATGATGAACAGCTCTCTAAAAACATTGAAGATAAATGGGATGATCTAGGCCTGTCAAATACAAAATCTACTGATCCTGATCAAAGCTTATTTGGCTACGTAATTAATGAAGTTATCAAGTTAAATCAAATCACAAATTAATAACTGCACATAAATTAAGTTTATTTATAAACGGATAGGCTAATAAGATTTAAAGAATAAAAATAAACTCAGAACCTTGAGCCTAAATAAGTGCCAGTCTTCAATACGTGAAATTAAATCAGGAGGAAGCCTTATAGGCAAAGTAAAAGTTCCAGGTGACAAATCAATATCACATCGTTCTCTATTATTTGGTGCGATAGCCGAAGGGGAAACAACTATAGAGGGCTTATTACCAGCAGAAGATCCCATGAGCACTGCAAAATGCTTAACATCAATGGGGGTACAAATTAGTCCGATTAAAAAAGGGGAACTTGTAAGGGTTCAAGGAGTTGGCTTGGATGGATTGAAAGAGCCCATAGATGTTCTTAATTGCGGCAATTCTGGTACTACGATGAGATTGCTGCTGGGTTTAATTGTGGGGAAGAAAGGACGTCACTTTGTCCTAACTGGGGATAGTTCATTAAGTAAAAGACCCATGCAAAGAGTAGGCAATCCATTGAAAATGATGGGGGCCAATGTAAATGGGCGTTGCAACGGAAATTTTGCACCTATTTCTGTCATAGGCCAAGAACTGCATGGATCAGTAATAGGGACTCCTGTAGCAAGCGCGCAGATAAAATCTGCAATTCTTCTTGCAGCATTAACAGCAGAAGGTTCAACAACTGTAATTGAACCTTCCAATTCTAGAGATCACACAGAACGAATGCTTAAAGCCTTTGGAGCAAATATTGAAATAAGCGGCGAAAGAGGTCGGCACATAACACTCAAGCCTGGTGCAAAATTAACAGGTACTAATGTTGTTGTTCCAGGAGACATAAGCTCTGCAGCATTTTGGTTAATAGCAGGAGCTCTATTACCAGGGTCCGATATAACAATAGAAAACGTTGGCCTGAACCCAACAAGAACAGGAATAATTGAAATTCTCGAAAAGATGGAAGCAAATATCAAAATATTAAATAAGAAGGAGATAGCAGGCGAACCTGTTGGGGATATAAACATAGTACATTCATCAAAACTAAAGTCATTCAGTATTGACAATCAAATAATGCCTAGATTAATTGATGAAATACCAATATTTGCTGTTGCCGCATGTTTTTGCGATGGAGTAAGTCTAATTTCCGGCGCCAATGAATTACGAGTAAAAGAGACTGATCGACTAGCAGTTATGACACGGCAACTAAAGAAAATGGGTGCTAAAATTGAAGAACAACCAGATGGATTAAAAATATATGGTGTGGGCAAACTATATGGAGCAGAGTTAGATAGCGAAACTGACCATCGTGTAGCCATGAGTCTCGCCATAGCGTCCTTATTAGCCGATAACAAGTCAACTATATCAAGAAGTAATGCCGCTTCCGTTTCGTATCCAGATTTTTGGAAAGACCTTGAAAGACTTAGAAGTTAATTTAAGCCAAATACCTGACAGTTCAGATGATCTAACAATGCATCAGACTGAAGATGGAAGCATAAGCCTTAATAGCAAATTCTTTAATGAATCATTTCATAATTCGTCTGGTGCAATAATGGAGGCTAAAGAAAAGTTTTTAAACCCGTCAGAAATTGAGCTTCATGCAAGAGATACTATGGTATTTGCCTTGGATATTTGTGTAGGAATGGGCTACAACACAGCATTACTTATCGAGTCGATAATAGCCAATAAATTGTCTCTTAATTGGTGGGGACTAGAGATAGACAAGAGACCAATCAAAATTGCATTGAAAAATCCAACATTCACCAGCCAGTGGAATCATGAGATAATTAAGTGCTTACAAATGATTCTGAAAACCAACGCCTGGAACAACTCTTTTAGCAAAGGCAAGATGCTATGGGGAGATGCAAGAGTAAGGCTAAATGAAATCCCAGAAGAGATAAAATTTGATCTTATTTACCTAGATGCCTTTTCTCCACAACACTGTCCCGAACTTTGGTCTGAAGAATTTTTAGCCTCACTTTCAAAAAGGCTTTCAAAGAAAGGAAAATTAATTACATATTCTAGAGCAGCAGCAGTGAGATCAAGTTTAAGGAGAGCTGGCTTGGAAATTAAATCACTTATGCCAAAAAAAGAAGCCTATAATGAATGGAGTCGTGGAACAATAGGTATCAATACCAAAAACAATGAAATTCAAAAAGACAAAAAGGCTTTATGGCAATGCCTCAGCAAAATGGAGGAAGAACATTTGAAAACTCATGCAGCCGTTCCATACAGGGACCCAACTGGGCAGTCATCCTCAAATGAAATATTAACAAAAAGGATATATGAACAGAGTAATAGCAATCTCAAAAGCACTAGCTTATGGAGAAAAGAGTGGTTACGGACAAATAAATGAATAAAAGCAGTAGATTTAAATTAAATAAATATTTGACATGTTAGCAATTGCAATATTAGCGGCGGGGAAAGGGACAAGGATGCAAAGTGCCCTTCCCAAGGTTCTTCAAGAACTCTCAGGGATCACCTTGATAGAAAGAGTTATAAATAGCTGCAAAGACATTCAAGCAGACCGGTACATCATTGTTATAGGTCACGAAGCTAAAAGAGTAAGGGATAGTCTAAAGAACATAGAAGGTCTTGAATTTGTTCATCAAAGTCCTCAAAAAGGGACAGGCCATGCAGTACAACAACTAATACCTATGCTAGGAGACTTTAATGGAGATTTGTTAGTACTTAATGGAGACGTACCTTTGTTAAGACAAAATACACTTAAAGATCTAATACGCAATCATCAATCTTCCAATTCAAGTGTTTCATTATTATCGGCAAGGCTTTCTAATCCCCAAGGATATGGACGAGTCTTCACTACAAAAGATAATTTTGTACAAAAGATAATCGAAGATGCTGACTGCTCCGATGCAGAGAGAGAGAATAATCTAATAAATTCTGGAATCTATTGTTTTCGTTGGAATGATTTAAAAAATGTACTTAACAATCTCTCTTATAAAAACAGTCAAAAAGAACTTTATTTAACTGATTCAATAAAAATTCTTCCAAAAGCTATCCATGTTGAGCTTGAAGATACAAATGAAATAAGTGGAATAAATGATAAGCTGCAGCTAGCAGCTTGTGAATCAATTCATCAAGAACGTTTACGAAATATACTAATGAAAAATGGAGTTAAATTTATAAATCCAGAAAGTTCAACGGTTAGTGATAAATGTAAAATAGGCAAAGATGTCACAATTGAGCCTAATACTCATATACGTGGTAAAACAGTTATAGGAGACAATTCTCATTTAGGTCCTAACAGTTTCATAGAAGATTCAATAATCGGTAGAAATGTTACTGTATTTTATTCTGTACTAAAGCAATCACATATAGGAGATGATGTAGATATAGGACCATATTCTCATATAAGACCAGAAACAAATATAAAAAATAATTGTAAGATAGGGAACTTTGTTGAGTTAAAGAAAAGTAATTTAAATGAAAAAGCAAAAGTGAATCACTTGAGTTACATAGGTGATTCAGATATTGGAGATTCAGTAAATATTGCGGCAGGGACAATAACAGCTAATTATGATGGGACTCAAAAGCATAGAACAATAGTAGGGGCAAATAGTAAGACAGGTGCAAATACAGTTCTTGTAGCGCCTCTAGTAATTGGGGAAGGAGTTACTATTGGTGCAGGCTCAACAATAACTAAAGATGTGCCAGAGAATTCTCTTGCAATAGGTAGAGCAAAACAATTTATAAAAGCTAACTGGTTAAAGAAATCTCATGAAAGTCAATAATATTCCACTAAGAGTGGCAGCAATTTCTCTAAAGAAACTTTCCGACTAGCTTTAAGTAATAAATGATCCCCTGTTTTAAGCCATTTTTTTAAATACTTAAAAGCTTCCTCAGGTTTAGAAACAAGCTCTACGTATTGCAATGGTTTTGCAGCAAGATACATCTCCTTAGATTCAGGAGCTGTAGCACAAATAACGACTCCCTTTAATCCAATTCGAACAGCATGCTTTACTACTAATTTATGATAGTCAATACTATGATCACCCAATTCATACATTTTGCCTAATACGGCAAAATGACGACCTGGCTTAGTAACCAATAGATCTAAGGATGCTATAACAGATTCGGGAGATGCATTATAAGTCTGATCTAATACAGTGATTCCACCTATACGTAAAATTGTATTACGACCAGTAGGAAGCTCAACATTAAGTTTGTTTATCCTTTGAAAAGGTAGATTAAACTCTTTAACAACAGCCATTGCCAACATGAAATTCTGGGCATTATGAAAACCTTCTAAAGGAAGAATAAAATTATTATCATTACATGTCATACTCCAATTATCTACGTTCAATAAGCCTAAGTAATCAGCATTACTATCTTGATATTCATGCATAGATATATCAACTTCAGAAGAAGTTGATCTTGCTTGAACCCCTACCCGAATTATGCGCCCTTTCCATTTGGATTTAAGAACAACTTCAAGCAAATAGTCTCCTTCTGGAATAATAACAACGCCATTAGGGTTAAGGAATGAAGTGATTTCACACTTTGCTAATGCTATATTCTTACGACTACCCAAGAGTGCTATATGAGCAGTCCCAATATTGGTAATAATTGCAATGTCTGGTTGAGCACATTTAGATAATCTTTCTATTTGTCCACGACCGCGCATCCCCATTTCAACAATAATAGCCTTATCAGCCTTAGTTGCTTTAAGCAAAGTCATGGGGACCCCGAAATCATTATTATTATTTTCTGTTGTTGTAATAACACTTCCTAAAGAACGAAGAGCCGAATGAATCATTTCTCTAGTAGTCGTTTTACCTACTGAACCAGTAACTGCAACTACCGGAATACCTAAGGATTGTCGATGAAGTAAAGCTAATTCTTGAAAAGCTTGCAAAGTATCTTGAACTCTCCAATATAAAAAGCCATCAGGAATAGGGGAAGCGCAATCATTAGAAATAACTGTTGCTTGAGCTCCTTTCAAATAAGCCTCTTCTAGAAAAGCATGTCCATCAAAATTTGCTCCTAGCAATGGAACAAAGAAATTCCCTTTAGCCAATTTTCTTGTATCTGTAACTACTTTGCCTAAGGAATCATCAAGCGAAAAGGATTCATAATTATAAGGCTCACCCCAAATATCATTAAGCTGTCTTAGTGAGATCTCCATAAATGATTGAGAAGGGCATCCATTTAAAATGATTAAATAATAGTCATTTTAAATCACTTGTTTTTCCGGTTATTTTCAATGATGGGTCTGCCGCCTGACCTACTGAAAACTTTTCCACTTCATTAACATCTGGAGAAGGCTCTTTAAAACCACTAACTTCTTTATACATAATTTCATAATCATTTGCAGATTGATCCCAACTATAAGTTTGGGACATAGCGCGTTTCTGTAGCGAAACCCAACTATTCTTATGTCGAAACGCCTCCCAGGATCTAACTAAGGCAGTATAAAAATCTATTGGCTCAAACCTATCGAAACAAAAGCCTGTCCCTAACTCATTAATTGGATCGTGTGGGGTAACTGTGTCAACAAGGCCTCCAACATTCCTAACAATAGGTATAGACCCATAGCGCATGGCTAGTAACTGACTTATTCCACAAGGCTCAAACCGGCTAGGCATTAAGAATGCATCACTACCGGCATAAATAAGTCGGGAAAGAGAATCATCATAAGTTAGAAAAACCGCGAATCTTCCAGGATGTTCAATTGCAAGTTGCCAAAGTGCTGATTCTAAAACCTGGTCACCTGTTCCAAGAACAACGATTTGAGAATCGGTATAAGCCAATAATCTTCTTGATACTTGTAAAAGTAAGTCAACTCCTTTTTGATCAACCAATCGCCCAACCATACCAAGTAAATATTTGTCAGGATTTATTTCAAGCCCCATTTGTGACTGAAGAACCTCCTTGTTTTTGAAACGACCAGCAAGATCATTTGAAGAAAAATTGGCAGGTATTGAAGAATCCGTAAGTGGATCCCACTCTTCTAAATCAATCCCATTAAGGATGCCACGTAATTTACTGGAAATATAATTTAATAAGCCATCTAAGTGTTCTCCATATTCAGACGTGCGAATTTCTTTAGCATAAGTAGGTGATACTGCATTTACTCTATCCGCATAGAGCATTGCAGCAGCCATAGTGTGATCGCCACTCATATACCACGGGCACCATGTCATGCGATCTAGCTTCCATCGCCAAGGCCCTTGATATTTAAGATTATGAATAGTAAAAACGGTACTAATATCAGGGTCTTGATGCATCCATACAGGAATCATTCCTGTATGCCAATCATGGCAATGGAGAACCTGAGGTTTCCATGAGTTCCATGCGAATTCTGCTGTTGCACTAGCAAAAAATGTAAACCGCCAATCCTCATCCTCACCACCATAAATTCGTTCAGGATCAAAAGCAGGGTGACCTACTAAATACAAAATAAGGCCATTAACAGGATGCTTAGTCTGATAAACAGAAAAATCAGATCCCATTGTTTGGGATCTAAAAACAGGTTCCTCTGGAACATCAAGTAAAGTCCAAAGCTTGCTGTATCCGGGAATTATTAAGCGAACATCGTGGCCAAGCTTTGCAATTGCTGGGGGCAAAGAGCCAACAACATCGCCCATTCCGCCGACCTTTATCATCGGTGCGCATTCAGCAGCTGCAAAAAGAACGCGCATTCCAGTCATTGTATAGAGCAATATTTAGTCTTTAACTGATATTAAATGGTCATGGCAACCAATCAAATTTAGAAAAGTCAGGCCTTCTTTTTTGTAAGAAAGCATTTTTACCCTCCTGAGACTCTTCTGTCATATAAAAAAGGTGTGTAGCTTGACCAGCCAGCTCTTGTATTCCAGCAAGGCCATCTGTCTCTGCATTAAAGGAAGCTTTTAAGCAACGTATGGCGGTTGGACTATTCTGAAGTATTTCTTTAGCCCATTTAACACCTTCGTTCTCTAATGTCTCAACTGATGTTACAGCGTTAATTAGGCCCATCTTCAAGGCATCGTCAGCGCCATATTGCCTACACAAAAACCATATTTCACGAGCTTTCCTTTGTCCTACTACCCTAGTGAGGTAACCTGCTCCAAAACCTGCATCGAAACTACCTACTTTTGGTCCAGTTTGTCCAAATATTGCATTATCTGCTGCCAAGCTTAGATCACAAATAAGTTGTAAAATCTGTCCTCCACCAATTGCATAACCAGCCACGAGAGCAATAACGACCTTTGGAAGACTTCTTATGATTCTCTGTAACTCAAGTACATTTAATTGAGGTAGACCATCATCGTCTATATAACCACCATCACCTCTAACTTTTTGGTCACCACCTGCACAAAAGGCATAACCGCCATCTTTAGCCGGTGAAACACCAGTAAATAAAACTACGCCAATATTTTTATTATCTCGTATTTTTCTGAATGCATCGCATAGTTCCCTAATGGTTAGTGGTCTAAAAGCATTTCTTCTCTGAGGTCGATTAATGGCAACTCTTGCTATACCCTCCTGACTTATATCGAGAAAAATATCTTGATAATCACCCCAATTTTCCCAAGAACATGAAATCAGCCCTGGCAAAACTCTTCTTGCTGGAATTGAAGAATTCAATTTATTAGAAGTTGATTGATTGATTAAATATTTTAATAATATAAAACTAAATTATAAGTTTATTCAACTCTTTAGTAATATTTTTTCTAAGTAAATTATCCGCTCGAGAATCTGTGGCTATATGAATTAAGACTGGTCCACGATGTTTCATACACCAATCAAATGTCAATGAGAAATCTTCAAAACTTAAGAGATGCTTGTATGGAATAGAATAAGCCTTTGCTAAAGATGATAGTTGTACTGATTGAGGCATGATAAATAGCTTATCAACATTACCTTTGGTTGGCTTATCTAGGTTTAATTGGTTAAAGATACCACCTCCTTTATTATCAATTAAAAATATTATCAATGGATGGTCTCTTGGCTGCTTCAACAAAAAAGCATTGCTATCGTGAAAAAATGAAAGGTCACCACATATTAAAACCAATGGGCCAATGGCAAGAGAAAGGCCTATTGCCATAGAAATATTTCCATCAATACCAGAAGTTCCTCTATAACTAAAGCATCTTCTTGCAAATGATGAAGAGCCTGAAAAAGTAAAGAAGTCTCTTATAGGTGAACTTGCTGAAAGCATTATTGGCATTTTAGCTGGTAAAATATTAGAAATATTATGTGCTATCTTAGGCTCATTAATAATACCATTACTTGAGAGTTTCTTATCAAGATATGAGTGGATTTGATTATTTTTAGCCATTAAGGAATTTAATAATTCTAGATTTTTTATTGAAGAATGATTTTGCAGATTTACATGTTTAGAAATAAATACTTTCAGCCAGGAATCGAAGCCAAGTGAATATTGTTTTGCCATATGAAGAGGGTCAAGAGGTCGCTTTTCGCCTTCTGTTATTAATATGTGATTCTTGTTAGACAAACTCTTGATAAATCCCTCAAGATTCCTACTAGCAGTCAAAGGACCTAATCTAAGTATTTGTAAATCTTGATCAGAATTAATATTGTTAGTTGCTATTAATAATTCCCAATAATGAATTAATCCAGGCTGATCTTTCATCAAGCCAGAAAGAGGATCTGCAAAAATTGGCCATCCAGTCAAAGCTTGAAAAACCTTAACAGAATTTCTAAAAGCTCCTATATTTTCTGGTTTCCCTCTCCATGGTCCGACTAAAATAATACCAAAGAGCAATGGGTCTAAATCTTGGAAAGGCTCAGATGTTCTCTCCAAAGGATTATGAATTAAATCAGGCTTATTATCATTATCAAAAGAATCTAACTCCCATCCCAACCATGCTTTTTTTTGTTCAGTAGTAGAAGGATGCAATGGTTCTTCTATAGGCAAATTTAAATGAACTGGTCCCGGGAAAGCATGTGCTTCATTCCAAACATTGTTTACGAGCGATATTAATGATCTATTAGTAAGGGTATGTATTCCCTTAGAAGGGGCTTTGATTACAGAACGGCAAACTGACGTTAGGAATTGTTCTTGATTAACCGATTGATTGGCTCCACAATTTTTCAGTCTTTCTGGTCTATCAGCTGTAATAAAGATTAGTGGAACACATGATTTATCTGCCTCTACTGCAGCTGGCAAAAGATTACTAACAGCAGTACCAGAAGTGGTTATTACAGCTGTAGCTTTGCCTGTTGCAGTACTTATTCCTAAAGCCATAAAAGCAGCAGACCTTTCATCAATTGCTGTATAAAGGTTGAACTGTAAATCTTCAGCCATTCCACCCAAAGCCAAAGCCAAAGGTGCCGACCTACTACCAGGGCAAAGGACTACATCTAAGAGTCCTTTATTGTATAAAGCTCTTAAAAGCTTTATAGAAATAAAAAAATTAATAAGTGATAATGACAGAGAAAGAAAAGTAACTAACGTAATCTTCTCAAAAAGAAGAATCTTTTGGGGAATTCAGTACTTTATTAAATGACAGATTCAGGAGCAAACAAATTAAATACCAAGAATTCTGGATGGATAAACCTAATCCTATGGATACTTCTTGCACTATTTCTTAGATGGTTAATCCTAGAGCCACGTTGGATACCCTCTGGCTCTATGCTCCCAACATTTCAAATTAAAGACAGAATACTTATAGAAAAAGTAAGTCCAAAAATCAATAAAATCTTTCACAAAAGCCCTGTAAGGAACAAGATAGTGATCTTCAATCCACCTAAAGCTATTACTGATCAAGGATATACAAGCAATCGAGCCTTAATAAAAAGAGTAGTTGGTATACCTGGAGATAAAATTGAAATTCATAATGGAAAGCTAGTCAGAAACGGAAAAGTTATAGAAGAGCCTTGGGTTATAGAAACAATCAGATATGAAATGGAAGAAATTGTAGTTCCGTCAGATTCTCTCTGGGTATTAGGGGACAACAGAAACAACAGTTTAGATTCTCATATTTGGGGACCGCTATCAGTAAAAAACATTATTGGCACAGCGGTTTTTAGATATTGGCCATTTAAAAGCATAGGTCGTATACGGTTCCCCGCCAAAGAAGTATTATCTTCTTTGCACATATTGCGATAAGGTCTATGTATATATAGAGCTCATTTGGATGTTTAACCCAGAGTTTCTTGCTACAGATAACAATGATGGCAACAGCAATGGTAATGACCTAATTCAATATCTACAGGAACAATCCCCTGATGTTCTTCAAAGAGTTGCCAAGTCTGCTAGCACTGATATTCAAGATATTATTCGACACAACGTACAAGGACTATTAGGGATGCTTCCTGGAGAACAGTTTGAAGTAAAAGTAACATCCTCAAGAGATAATTTTGCTAATCTCCTGGCTTCTGCAATGATGACAGGCTACTTTCTAAGACAAATGGAGCAAAGGAAAGAACTTGAAGAGTCACTCTTAACAGATGAAGAGATGTCCATCGATCCAGATGATCTTAATCTCTAAATTTCTTCAAAGGGTCCTTAGGAATTATTCCTTTATTGAATAGGGTTTCATCTACAAAACTAAGAAAAGACCAGTTCTTATTAGAAGGTGACCACTTAGTAAAATTAATGCTTGACCTTAAAGTGACACATTCTGCTTTTGTGAACTTTATTGGAGCTGAGTAATGTGCAGGGATGAGACTCTTCATACCTTCTAGTTCTTTCAATTCATCTAACCATCTAAGAATCTCAATTTTGGCTCTTGGGAATACTAATCTTTGTAAAACCGGTGCCACCTGCAAAAGGGGTTTGTTTATTCCAATAATCTCACGCGCAGATGATTCCCAGTCTTTATGCCAGAGAAAAGGGTAAATCCCAAAATGAGACTTCCAATTACGAAGTCCAGGTTTAAATGCATTCTTAAAGATAGTCAAAAGTGGAGGGATTTTTAATTGATACGGTTTTAAATATGACGCAAATAAAACCAATCTGAACCATCCTTTCCTTCTTAATTCTGGTGAATCATTGAGAGGTTCATAGCCATTATCTCTTGCATGAAATAAAAGAGCAGTTGGATCTAAATCAAATAGCTGAGGCGGTTCTGATTCAACACCAATTAAGGCATCAGTAACTATCAAAGATTGGGATTGTTTGTGATAGCAGGAAACTTCTTGAAATCGACCAAGACCAATATCAATAGGTCCTAAAGAAATCCACTGACAAGCCTCCTTATGAGGCAAGCCATCAGCAAACATAATTCTAGTTCTACTCTTAGGAAAACCTAACCAAGATAAAGGCAAAGAGAAAGGATAACTCCACTGACCAGGGCAAACCCAAAGAATTGCTTTGGAAAATATACGAGAAATCGCTGGCATTGAAATTTTGTGCTCTAATCCTGAGGCTGTAGGAAGAACAATTGAACGAATAGGTCCATATTTATTCTCTAAAATCCTTAATTGTTTAATTAAATCTATTGTCGGTGGCAAAGGGTTGATCAACATCAATCCTTTTGGGACTTTTACAACAGTCATTCTTATAGGTACTGCGACATAATAGAGACCTTGAAGTTGTTCAAAACTCCATACCAAGTCGGGTACCAATTCAGTAAAAACAGTGTTACGAGAACCGTAAGGATAAAGGGGGAATAAAGGCCACCAAAACCAGTTGTTATTCTCTCCTAAATTGTACTTAATTAGATTGGATGCCATATTTATTCTTTAGTAGTAGAGTTATTAATTTTCAAGATTCCATATCTTGGGGCAAAAAGAAAAGCAATTAAGAAGATTGTCGTTTGGACTAGAACAATAGATCCACCTGTCTCAATATCTGACCAATAACTGATATAAACACCTAAAATACTGGAAATCACACTACTTATAACTGCCAATATAGTCATTTTATCAAACCTATCAGTAAGTAAATAAGCTGTTGCGCCAGGTGTTATTAACATTGCTATGACTAAAATTATGCCAACAGTTTGCAATCCTGCCACTGCAGCTAATGACAATACTGATAACAATAAGTAATGTAATAAACCTGTATTTATCCCTATAGATCTTGCATGAGTAGGGTCAAAACAATACAGCATCAAATCTCTTCTAAATACAACTAATAGAAAAACAACAATAAGACAAATAAATAATGTTTGTCTTACATCAGAATCTGATATTCCTAATGGACTCCCAAAAAGTATATGCATTAAATCAATATTACTTTTAATCTTTGAAACTAATACTAAGCCTAGGGCAAAGAAACCAGTAAAAACTAATCCTATAACTGTATCTTCCTTAACTCTAGATTTCTGTTTAACGAAACCAATTAAAGCGACTGATCCAACACCAAAGACAAAAGCTCCTAAAGAGAAAGGCAAGCCTAAAGCATAAGCAACAACAACTCCAGGCATTACTGCATGAGAGACAGCATCTCCCATCAATGCCCAACCCTTAAGAGTCATATAACAAGAAAGCAAGCCACAAACACCTCCAACAACTGCACTAATAAGCAAAGCTCTTCTCATAAACTCATGAGCAAGAGGATCTATTAATAACGAATACGGAATTAAAGAGATAAAGGAATCATGCATATCTACTCATTAAAAGAAATTGACCCAGAAATAGGGTCTGGCATCATGCCTCCAAATGTCATTGACAGGTTTTCTGAAGTAAAAACTTCAGAGGTATTTCCATACGCAAGTACTGTTTTATTGATAAGTACAACAACATCACAAAAATCCCTTACATGGCTGAGGTCATGAGTTGATATCAATACAGATCGGCCATCCTGACGTAATTGCAGAAATAATTCCGCCATCAACTTCTCAGTCCTAATGTCTACACCAGTGAATGGCTCATCAAGCAACAAGACAGAAGCTCTCTGAGCAATTGCGCGTGCAAGAAAGGCTCTTTTTCGCTGACCTCCAGAAAGAGATCCTATTGGCCTATCAGACAATCCCAACAATTCGACCCTTTCAAGAGCATGGACTACTGCTTTTTTATCTGATTCTCTAGGGACTCTTAAGAAGTTCATTGACCCATATCTGCCCATCATCACTACATCCCAAACGCTTACAGGGAATGAGAAATCAACACCTTCGTTTTGTGGAACATAAGCTACAGCTTGATCCTTCTGAGCTAAACGGACATTACTTCCATTAATTAATATTTTCCCTCTAGAAGGTCTAACAAATCCCATTAAGGCCTTAAACAAAGTTGATTTACCAGCGCCATTCATCCCAAGAAGTCCACAAATGCAACCTGCTTGTACTTTCAAACTCGCGTCATATAATGCAACGGTACCGTTGTAATCAACGCAAATTTGATCTGCATGAATCCTTATATCTGTATTTCTAAAAGATTCCATTTGTCATTCAGTTAGTAATTAATTTAGAAAACCCATTAAGGATCAAATCCACATTGTGGCGTTGCATTTCCAAAAAGTTTGGTGCAGGTCCATCAGAAGTAGAAAGTGAGTCAACAAAAAACTTACCACCAAAAGTAGTCTTAGTAATTCTTGCTATTTCCAATTGAGCTTTTTCACTAACAGTAGATTCACAAAATACTACAGGCACTTGCGTTTTGTTAACAGTTTCTATAAGAGATTTCATCCTCCTAGGAGTAACCTGACTCTCTGCATTAACAGGCCATAAAAAGGCTTCCTGAAAACCGTAATCATCTGCAAGGTAAGAAAGGGCTCCTTCACATGTAACTAATATGCGCTTATCTGCAGGAATTGTTTTCAAAGCATTTCTTAATTGGTTATCTAATTCGTTCAATTTGTTTTTATATAGATTTCCATTCCTTATATAAAGATTCTCACCTTGAGGATCTATTGCAATAAATGCTTTAACAATCTTTTCTACATAATGAATTGCCCTCTTGGGAGACATCCATACATGAGGATTTGGTTTGCCCTTATATAAATCACTATCTATAAATAATGGTTTGATTCCATCAGATAATGTAATTCTAGGTACATTATCTGTTGAAGATGTAAATCTACTAGCCCATCTTTCTAATCCAAATCCATTTTCTATAATTAAATCTGCTTCAGAAACTCTAATCAAGTCACTTGGTGTTGGCTTATACCCATGAATTTCTGCACCAGGCTTAGTAATAGACTCAATAATTAATCGATCTCCAGATATGTTTCTAGCTATATCTGCAAGAACAGTAAAAGTTGTTATAACTTTAAGCTTTGAAGAATCATCTTTTACATTTGATTCGTAGATATTATTTCCACAAGAGATTAAAAACAATGCTATAAGAGTGGTAAAAAAAACTCTTATATTTGTGATATCAAGTTGCTTTGTATTTTGCAAAAAATTTACCTTAAAATAGTTAAGTTAAAGCCTAAATAAAGAGATAAGTAAACTAAAGTTTAACTAAATTTTGGTTTTATTTGATTAGAATCATTACTAACTTGCTCAGCAATCCAATTTTTAGATTGATCAACAAAACGTGACCAATCAACTTTTTCCTTTTCCGCTGCATTGGCTATTAACTGCGGTGCTTGAATTTTTAGCAACTCCAAGTCAGGTTGAGTTACGCCATTGTTTAAAGCCATCCAATCAGCCATTGAGGTGCCTACAACTCTAGTCATATAAGCTGCACTTAATGCTTGCATAGCTCCAGCTGCTAGCCAGGTGCCTCCATGTAATTTCGCTACGCCTAATAACGCCTGTCCACTCCACTCAACTACACCTTGCGCAAGTGCAGCGATAGCGAGTTGACGAGCTACTGCATTTAATAATTCAGGCTTTATATCACATGACCAAAGACCTCTCATCTCTTGAATCATCAAACCATTTACTACAGCTACAGATAGCAAATCAGTAGATGGTACTGGAGAGGCAAAAACAGCTCCAGCGACTAGCCATTGTGAGCGATTTTGAATGTTCCTGAATTCTTGTCTTCTTAAAATTTCTAAATCACTTTGCCATTCGCTATGGAGTCTTGAAAGTAATCTCTGACGAGTGAAATCAATATTGCGCTTAGGTTGGTTTAAACAACGTCTAACTGGACTCAAAACGTTACGCAAATCTTCATTAGACTTATCCCATTTCAGAATTCGATTCGTCCATCTATCTGGTAATTGAGATTGAAGAGCTTTGTATTGATTAGACCATTGAGCTGAATCTTCTATAGAGATTAATATCCAGGAAGCCAAATCAGCGGGTAATCTTTCCAGCCAGATCAGATCAACAGCTCTTAGCGGTACTGGTAAATAATAAATAATTAAATCCTTTTCGAAAATCTTATTAGGTAATTCCCAGGTTTCATTATTTATCGGCAGCGAAGAAGACAATGAGAGGTTGAAATCATTTGAGGAGAATGTTGCTGATTTAATAGAGTCTATATCAGGTAAATCGACACCCTCTGTGCTTATGACTGAAATAGACTGAGGTTCTTCTCTCGAAAGGATCGATTGAAGAGCATTAGTTCGCTCAGATGTTTTTTGAAAATGAACTGATGAATCTTCTAAGGCCTCAAATTGATTAAGGACAGACTTACATCGTTTAACCCAACCTTTAACTGATTCTGGTGCCTTAAAAGAGGAGGAAGAAGTTTTAGAAAAGATCCAAACACCAGCACCAGCTGCTATAAGCGCCATTCCACTTGAAGGAATATGAACGAGATCATTAAGGACCCATTCACCAGCAATTAGCGAACCAAAAACGAAACCGATCTTGCCAACTGGTAAAAATTTCTGAGTTAAAGTTGAAATAGGATTTTTCATAAAACTAGTTAAGTTCTACTTAGATAACTCTATAAATTTATTAAAGCAAACTTAATCAGTTAAAAAGCAAGCAGAATCGACGATTTGAGACAAAAATTCTCATAAAATAAAATTGACAAGATAGGAGTTGAAAATAAGAAATAATCCAAAAAGTGTGAATCTACTCAACGAGTTGCTTTAAACCTTTTCAATAAGGCCACTTATGCGGCAAAATTAAATTTTGATATATCTAGATGTCATGAGTGATTCTTATGAAAATAAACAATTTAATGGGCCACGCGATGGAGGAAGAGGAGGATTTAGAGGAGGAAGGGGTAGTAACAATCGTGATGGTGGAGGCTTCCGGATACGCCTAAGTGATAATGAAATGAGAGCCTCACGTGCAATTCAAGAAGCCTTTAACCTTAGATCAACAGTTGCAGTTTTAGGTTTTGCAGTTAGAACATTAGGTGAGATGTTAGAGCAAGGAAAACTTGACGATCTAATATCGCAATACAAATCGCAAGCACCAAGTGTGCCTAGCAATAGAAATCAATATGAAAGGGTAGCCAACAGAGACAAAAACCACTCATCCCAGAGCCTTAAAGCAAACCCCTTTGCAAGACCTGCTAAACCAGAAACTAAAACATTAGAAACCAATCATGAAAATACAGAAGAAGAAAATATGAAGACTGATTTAGGTTCAACAGAAGCCAATCCAGAGACTACAGCCAAAGTTGATAAAGACAATACGGACAATTTAAATAAAGAAGACGACAAAAAATCTAATAAAGAATAAAAATCTGTGGCCAGCAAGAGAATTCTATCAGGGGTTCAACCAACAGGATCCCTACATATAGGTAATTGGTTAGGAGCTATTCGTAACTGGGTAGATCTACAAAAACAATATGAAACTTTTGTCTGTGTAGTTGATCTCCATGCAATTACTGTTCCGCATAATCCCAAAAAATTAAAAGAAGAAACTATTTCAACAGCAGCACTTTATTTGGCTTGTGGGATGGATCCAAATGAATGCTCAATATTTATTCAAAGTCATATACCCGCTCACAGTGAACTTTGCTGGCTACTTAACTGTGTAACCCCCTTAAATTGGATGGAAAGAATGATCCAATTCAAAGAGAAAGCCTTAAAACAAGGAGACAATGTATCTATAGGCCTACTTGATTACCCTGTTCTTATGGCGGCAGATATCCTCTTATATGATGCTGATATAGTCCCCGTAGGAGAAGACCAAAAGCAACATCTTGAACTGGCTAGGGATATTGCTCAACAAAGAATTAATTCACGCTATAAGATTAGCCAAAATGACAAAATACCTATACTAAAAGTACCAAAGCCACTAATACTAGGAGAGGGTGCAAAAATAATGAGTCTTATCGATGGAAATAATAAAATGAGCAAAAGCGACCCTAATGAGAATAGTAGGATCTCACTATTAGACCCTCCTGAAATTATTAGTAAGAAAATCAAAAAGGCAAAAACAGATCAATACATGGGGCTAGAGTTTGGAAATTCAAATAGGCCTGAGGCTGATAATCTTTTAGGAATTTATTCACTTGTAAGCAATAAAAAACGAGCAGAAGTCGAAAAAGAATTTGCTAATATTGGTTGGGGAAAATTCAAACCAATCTTAGCAGAAGCAATTATATCTTCACTTGAACCAATACAATCTAAATATAATTTACTTATGAAAGATCCTAATACAATAAATAACATCTTAACTGAAGGTACTAGCAAAGCAAAAGCAGTTTCTGAGATAACTCTGAAAAGGGTTAAAACTGCACTTGGTTTTTTTCAAAATAATTAATATAATGCCTATAATCACATTACCTGATGGAAGTCAAAAGAAATACGATTATCCAGTTACTATTGATGAAATAGCTACAGACATAGGGCCTGGGCTAGCCAGTTCAGCTTTGGCTGGCAAAGTAAACGGCCAATTAATAGATACATGTATTCCAATTAATTTTGATGCAGAAGTCAATGTAATTACATCTAAAAGTAAAGAGGGTATTGATATTATTAGGCATTCATTTGCGCACTTAACAGGTCATGCAATAAAACAATTATATCCAACAGCCAAGATGGCAATAGGACCAGTAATTGAAAATGGTTTTTATTATGATATCTCTTACGACAAACCATTCACTCCAAATGATCTAACAAAAATAGAAGCAAGAGTAACGGAATTAATTAATCAAGACTATCAGGTCGATGTAGAGATCGTTTCAAAAGAAACTGCTCGAAAAGTTTTTAAAGAAAGGAACGAACCTTACAAAATCGAGATAATAGAACAAATAAAAGAAAACGAAATAATTAAGCTATATAAACATCAAGAATATATAGACATGTGTCGGGGACCTCATGTTCCTAATACCAAACACTTAAGAATATTTTCATTAATGAAAGTATCTGGGGCTTATTGGAGAGGAAACTCTAACAATGAAATGCTTCAAAGAATATATGGAACAGCATGGAGAACATCAAAAGAATTAAAAGAATATAAAACAAGGTTAGATGAAGCTGAAAAAAGAGATCATCGTAAATTAGGTAAAAAGCTGGATTTATTTCATACTCAAGAAGAAGCACCTGGTATGATTTTTTGGCATCCAAAAGGATGGGCTATATACCAAGTTCTAGAAGGATATATACGCCAGGTATTAACAATTAACAACTATCAAGAAATTAAAACGCCTCAAGCCGTTGACCGTTCGTTATGGGTTAAATCAGGTCACTGGGAAAAATTTAAAGAAGATATGTTTACTACAACTTCCGAAAACAGAGAATATGCAATTAAACCAATGAATTGTCCCTGTCATGTTCAGGTTTTCAACCAAGGTCTTAAAAGTTATAGAGATTTACCAATAAGACTTGCTGAATTTGGTTCATGCCATAGGAACGAACCTTCTGGAGCTCTTCACGGTCTAATGAGAGTAAGGAATTTTGTACAAGATGATGCACATATCTTTTGTACTGAACAACAAATACAAGAAGAAGTAAGCAGATTTATAGATTTAGTATTTCAAGTTTATAAGTCCTTTGGATTCAGTTCGATTATCATAAAACTATCTACAAGGCCAGAGAAACGCGTTGGGACAGATGATATTTGGGACAAGTCGGAAAAAGCACTTGCAGATGCTTTAAACATCAAAAAGCTTGATTGGTCATATCTACCTGGAGAGGGTGCATTCTATGGTCCCAAAATTGAATTCTCTCTAAAAGATTGCTTGGGAAGAGTATGGCAGTGTGGCACAGTGCAAGTAGATTTCTCAATGCCAGGAAGACTTGGGGCATGCTATATAGATGAAAATAGCCAAAGGAAAGAACCCGTAATGCTCCACAGGGCAATACTTGGATCTTTTGAAAGATTTATAGGAATTTTAATTGAAGAATATGAAGGGAAATTTCCACCCTGGTTAGCACCTGTTCAAGTATCAATTCTAGGAATAACAAATAGGAATACAAAAAGATGTGAGGAAATATCTGATTTACTAGTTGCAAAAGGTTATAGGTCTGTAGCCGATATAAGAAATGAAAAGATAGGTCTTAAAATACGAGAGAATACCTTACAAAAGATACCTTATTTATTAATAGTAGGTGATAAAGAAGAAGAAAATAAAACTGTTTCTGTAAGGACTCGCAATGGAAATGACCTTGGGAATATGAATTTAAATGATTTTGAGGATATACTTAGTAAATCAATATCACTTAAATCAACATCTGAATTTGAAAAATCAACAAAGTAAATTAATAAAACTATTAAACATAATATGAACTTATTAGCTGCTGATGTTGGAGGAACAAAAACACTCCTTGGCATATATGAGTTTAAGCAAAAACTTAATCTCATTAATTCTAAATCCTATAAGTCTAAAGAGTGGGATGGATTAGATTTAATTCTTAATCATTATTTGTCAAATTTATCTAGCAAGATATCGCAGCCAAAATATGCTTGCATTGGTTTAGCTGGTTATGTAAGTAATGGTTCAGCAGAGTTAACAAACCTCGGTTGGAAAATCAATGAGGAATTATTAAAGCAAGAAATAGGGGTGGAAAATATAACTATTATTAATGATTTTTCATGTTTAATATATGCAATCCCATTTTTAGAAAAGAGTCAATATGAAATAATTCAATACTCCAAAAACAAAGACCCTAAAAATATTACACCAAATATTTATGCAATTCTTGGCGCTGGTACAGGACTTGGTGTGGCAAGAGGATTAATTACAAGCACCGAAATCAAAGTGCTACCCAGCGAAGGCGGACATAGAGAATTTGCGCCAAGGAATGATAGTGAATGGGAACTAAGCAAATGGCTAAAAATAAATCTAGGACTTAAGAGACTTTCAATAGAAAGAATTGTTAGTGGAACTGGCTTGGTGAATATTGCAAGATGGAGATTGACAAAAGAGGATGCAAAATTCCATCCTCTTAATAGATTAATTAAATCAACATCATCTACCATTGATACAAAAACAGACTTAGCAGAAACGATAAACAAATCAGCTGAAGAAGGAGATCCTGTCATGAGAGAAGTATTGGACATATGGATAAGTGCTTATGGATCAGCGGCAGGGGACATAGCTCTTCAAGAGCTATGCAATGATGGTTTATGGATTGGGGGTGGTCCCGCTGCTAGACATATCGACAACTTTAAATCAGAAAGCTTTTTAAAATCATTAAGGAACAAGGGTAGATTCTCTAATTATCTTGAGGGAATTCCAGTCATGGCAATAACCGATCGAAATTGTGGACTATTTGGAGCAGCATGTAAAGCCCATCTAATGGCCTGCAGAATGCCAAACTTATTGAGGAGATAAAGTTAATGATGCAGCCTCCCTTAGGCAAAAAAGTTTTAGTGGAAGTACCATCCACAACAGCGAACCTTGGGCCAGGTTTCGACTGTCTAGGTGCCGCATTAGGTTTAAAGAATCATTTCTCAATAATGCGTATTGATGGTGATAGTGAAAGGTTCGAATTAATCATGGAAAGCACGGAAGGAAATCATCTTAGAGGGGGTCCAGAAAATCTTTTTTATCGTGCTGCACAAAGAGTTTGGCAGACTGCTCAAGTAGAACCATTTGCCTTAGAAGCAAGGGTAAGACTTGCAGTTCCGCCTGCTAGAGGCCTTGGTAGCAGTGCTACTGCAATAGTTGCGGGTCTTGTAGGTGCGAATGCACTAATCAATGATCCTTTAAGCAAGGAAAAGCTTCTTGAGCTAGCTATCGACATAGAAGGTCACCCAGATAATGTTGTCCCATCACTTCTAGGCGGTTTATGTTTTACAGCAAAAGCAAAATCAAAAAGATGGAGAGTGGTTAGATGTGACTGGGACCAATCTATAAAAGCTGTAGTTGCTATCCCGTCTCTAAGGCTTAGTACTAGTGAAGCAAGGAGAGTAATGCCAAAAACAGTTCCAATATCAGATGCTGTAATGAATTTAGGATCACTTACTCTTTTATTACATGGCCTAAGGACGGGTAGAGAAGACTTGATTACCGATGGCATGCATGATCGTCTACATGAACCATATAGATGGAAATTAATAAAGGGAGGAGCTCACGTATGCGAAGCTGCCATGGCAGCAGGAGCATTTGGATGTGCAATAAGCGGAGCAGGACCGAGTATTCTTGCCTTATGTAAAAAAGAAAAAGGCAAGGACATTAGCCAAGCCATGGTAAAAGCTTGGGAAAGCGAAGGAGTGGCAAGCCGTGCTCCTTTGCTAGACCTTCAAACTTCAGGCTCCACTTGGAAACCTGGCCTAAATTGAGTAATTTTACTCACCAAATGGAACAAAAGCTGATAAAGTCAGATTCCATTCTTTAAAAAATAAAGATGATGGACGCAAATTTAATAACACCAACAGCGTCCAACGCAACGATTCCCTGGCTATCGCTAATAGTCCTACTGCCGTCCTTAGGTGCTTTAGTAATTCAATTTCTACCTCAGGGACAAGAAGAAGGGGATTTTTCCATTAGGAACTACGCCATTGGCTTCCTTGCAGCTGATTTCTTGCTAATAATAATTGCTCTAACAAGCGTGTTTGACAGCCAAGAAAGTAACTTACAACTAATAGAAAGGATAACGTGGCTTCCATCAATAGGACTTGAATGGTCACTAGGACTTGATGGGGTGTCTGCTCCATTAATTGCATTAAGTGGATTAATAACTCTTCTAGCAGCACTTGCGAGTTGGAAAATAACAAATAAACCAAAATTATATTTTTCTTTATTACTAATTCAGGCTTCAGCGCAATCTTTAGTTTTCCTATCACAAGATTTTCTTCTCTTCTTCCTTGCTTGGGAATTAGAACTAGTTCCAGTATATCTGTTGATTGCAATATGGGGGGGCAAAAGAAGATTATATGCTGCCACAAAGTTTATATTATACACTGCACTTGCCTCACTATTAATTCTGATTAGTGGTCTTGCACTAGCACTTTCAGGTGATACTTTCACTTTAAACTTATCTGAGCTTGCAACAAGATCGCCATCTGGGACCTTTGGTTTATTATGTTACTTAGGCTTTTTAATTGGTTTCGGAGTTAAATTACCAATATTCCCTTTACACACTTGGTTGCCAGATGCTCATGGGGAAGCAAATGCACCTGTATCAATGTTATTAGCAGGTGTATTATTAAAAATGGGTGGTTATGCACTTATAAGATTTAATGTGCAAATGTTTCCACAGATACATATTCAGCTAGCTCCAGCTTTAATAATAATAGGTGTGGTAAATATAATATATGGGGCTTTAAATGCATTTGCTCAAGACAATGTTAAACGAAGAATTGCATGTAGTTCAGTTAGTCATATGGGTTTTGTTCTATTAGGAATAGGTGCAATAAATACACTTGGAATAAATGGAGCAATGCTGCAAATGGTAAGTCATGGATTAATTGCAGCAGCTATGTTCTTTGTTACGGGTTCATTTTATGAAAGAACTAACACCCTCTCAATACCAAACATGGGTGGTCTAGCAAAAGCACTTCCTATAACCTTTGCACTTTTCCTTACTAGTTCATTAGCATCATTAGCACTACCAGGGATGAGTGGATTTGTAAGTGAAATAACAATATTTTTAGGGATCACAAGTCAAAATAGCTTTACATCATTATTTAGATCAATTTCTCTGTTAATTGCTGCAATTGGACTAGTACTGACACCAATCTATCTTCTGTCAATGTGTAGAAGAGTATTTTTCGGTCCAAGGATACCCGCATTGGCAATGGTTAAAGAAATGGGATCTAGAGAACTTTTTATAGCAATAAGTCTTTTAGCCCCTACATTATTAATAGGTTTTTGGCCAAGAGTAGTAACTGACTTGGTTGGAAATTCAACTAATGCAATCGCTAATCATCTTATAGCGTAGAGACTCTTAGCTGCCTTTACGGAAACACTGATTTTAGGTTAAATACTTACTATGAAAAACACATCACCACTACTAGTCGGTAAAGGTTTACCTGATTTTACATCGATTACACATAAAGAAATAGATCATGCAATTCCCCACCTATTAAAAGGATTGAAAAAGGATTTTTCATTACTAGAAAAAAATATAGATATAGCCATGAAAGATGGCCTAGATCTAAAATGGCAGGAAATTATAGGTCCTTTGGAAGATATCGAAGAAAGGTTTCGTTGGAGCTGGGGTACTGTATCTCATTTAAATAGTGTCTCTAATTCCCCAGAATTAAGAAAATCCTACATTAAACAACAACCTGAGATTGTTCGTTTCAGCAACCTTCTCGGTCAAAGCAAAGTTCTCTTTAATGCATTATTAGCTTTATCATCTACTGATAATAATTTATTGGACAGCACACAAAAGAGAATTTTAGAATCAGAACTACTCTCAATGAAAAACAGAGGGGTGGGCTTAGTTGGAGAAGCAAAAGAACAATTTAATAAAAACAGTGAGCGTCTTGCTGAATTATCAACTTTGTTTAGCAATAATGTTTTAGATGCCACCAACGAATGGAAACTATTACTAAAAGAAAAAAAAGATATAGAAGGTCTGCCCACAAGAACACTTGAAACAATGGCAAAAGCAGCTAATGACTTAGCTATGGCCAACAATGACTTAAATGTGGAGAAAGAAGGAACAGCAGATACAGGTCCATGGCTCCTAAGCCTAGACATGCCAAATTATATATCCTTCATGACATATTCTGAAAACAGAGGTTTACGTGAAACCATCTACAAAGCCTTTATCAGTAGAGCTAGTAAAGGGAAATTAAACAACGAGCAATACATTAAAGAAATTCTTATCTTAAGGAAACAGCAAGCTAAATTACTTGGTTATCAAAACTGGGCTCAAGTTAGTCTTGCCAGCAAAATGGCAGTCAATGTTTCTGAAGTAGAACGATTATTAGAAGAACTTAGAGAAGCGGCAATGCCAGTAGCCAAAGCTGAACTCCTAAAACTCAAACAGTTTGCATCTAATTCCATTCAGTCTGAGGAAATAGAAATTGCTCCGTGGGATCTTACATTTTGGTCTGAAAAACTTAGAGGTCAGCTTTTCGATTTAAATCAAGAAGCACTGAGACCTTGGTTCCCTTTACCACAAGTTCTAGATGGATTATTTAAATTATGCGAAAGGCTTTTTGATATACATATTGAATTAAATCCAAATAATTATCCTGTATGGCATGAAGATGTTCAATTATTCAATGTGTTAAATAATGATGGAGAGGAAATTGCATCGTTTTACTTAGATCCCTATTCCAGACCAAATAGCAAGCGAGGAGGCGCATGGATGGACGAATGCCTAATCAAACGTAAACAATCTGATGGCGAGGATATTTTGCCAGTTGCATACCTAATCTGCAATCAAACGCCTCCTATAGGAACTACGCCTAGTCTTATGAGCTTTGAAGAAGTTAAAACACTATTTCATGAGTTTGGCCATGGCCTTCAGCATATGCTTACTACCGTTGAACATTCAAAAGCAGCAGGCATTAATAATGTTGAATGGGATGCAGTTGAATTACCTAGTCAATTCATGGAAAACTGGTGCTTAGACAAATCAACTATTAAAGATATTGCAAAGCATTGGCAAACAAAGGAACCACTACCTGATAACGAATTCAAAAAACTACTTAACAATCAAACTTTTAATACAGGAATTAGCACTTTAAGACAAATACACTTTGCTTTAACAGATATAAAGCTTCATAGCTATTGGGACAACGACTTGGGCGTTGAACCTGATGAACTCAGAAGAGATATCGCCAAGACAACTTCTGTAATAGAGCCAATTCATGAAGACAAGTATCTGTGTGCTTTTAGTCATATATTTGCAGGCGGATATGCAGCAGGTTATTACTCGTATAAATGGGCTGAGGTCTTAAGCGCAGATGCATTCTCTGCCTTTGAGGAGGCTGGTCTTCAAGATGAACAACAAATTAAGATTATTGGCAATCGTTTTAGGAATACAATTCTAAGCCTTGGAGGAAGCAAACCTCCAGCTGAGATATTTAAACTCTTTAGAGGTAGGCCTGCAAGTACAAAAGCCTTAATAAAACAATGCGGACTAAATACAGTCAGTTAACAAATCTCTGACAAGCAATTCAACCGCCATTGAATTTGTAACCAACGCTTTATGGTATAGAACTGGCACTGATATAGAAGGGCCCATAGGTAGAACTCCACAAGGTCCAGGTAATACCATTAAATCAAAGGGACAATAATAACTTCTACAATTAACTCTCTGAAGTTTTCTTGATTGTTTATTTAAAGTCTTAATAAAACCACTTCCTACTTTCATTTCAGCTATACCAGGAAATAAGAAATGTGGCATAGGTTGAGCTGTAAGGGTTCCATTATGAGGGCTACCTATACTAAAAAATCTTCTCGTTCTTCGGAATCCTCCAAGTTCCTGCAACCATACTCTACTAACTAATCCACCCATAGAAAAACCAAGTAAATCTATCTGATCTGTAGAGGCAAATTGTTCGTTTATATAGTCGTCGAGATTCCTAGCCAATTCTCTGATATTGACTCTTCCTGAGCCATGGGGTAGATAAGGTGTAAACAGAAGTGACTCAGGTTGTTGCATTCGCGTTAGCAATACTCTGAAAATCTTTTCGTTATTCCATAAGCCATGAACTAGTACTAAAGGGCGTTTCAATAGTGACATTAAATTACTACAGCAAATTGGAATATCTGTCCCTTTCAATTGAAACGCTTCCAGTAAAACCATCTATTGGCGGTGAACATTTTCGTAATAATATATGCATTGGAATACGTCCATATAAGCTCTCGATTGTATTAAGTATTTGCTCGCTAAAGCATTCTATTGTGAAGCATTCTATTTTAAGTGCAAGTTCCTGAATGCTTATAATAGCTAAGGAGTAATCAGTAGATTTTAAAAGGTCATCTTCTCTACCAGCTTCTTCTACATCAACCCAAATAGAAATATCTAAAAGAAAGGATTGACCTAACAGACGTTCATCTTCTAGTACTCCTACATGCGACCAAAGATTGATCGTCTCGATGTTTATACGGCTCAAGTTTGATCGACTTGACATGATTATAAATCTTTATGAGTAAAGGACCTTTTACCCGAAGAAAAATCTGCAGCTATATGACCATCACCTTCTAGAAAATATTTATAAGTAACCAAGCCCTCTAGTCCAACAGGTCCTCTTGGGGGTAATGTTTGTGTGCTTATACCAACCTCGGCACCAAAACCATAGCGAAATCCATCTGCAAAACGAGTTGAACAGTTGTGATAAACACCTGCACTATCGACACAAGACAAGAATCTCTTGGCTGTATTTTTGTTTCTAGAGGCAATAGCATCTGTATGCCTAGACCCATACTTACGTATATGAGTTATTGCCTCATCTAGATTAGATACAACTTTTATAGAAAGCTTTAATTCAAGATATTCAGTCGACCAATCTTCTTCAGTCGCAAGATTTGGTATTCCATATGAGTGAGACAAACTATCTCCTAAGAGCGTCACTCCTAAATTTTGAAAGGCCGGTAAGGCTATCTCTAAAAAGGAATCTGCTATACCTTTATGTAAAAGCAATGTTTCAATAGAGTTACAAGCAGCTGGATATTGACATTTACTATCAATAGCAATATCTAATGCCTGCCTTAAATCAACATCTGAATCAATATATAAATGACATATTCCATCTGCATGGCCTAAAACAGGAATCCTTGTATTGTCTTGTATAAACTTTACAAGCTCATTACTTCCTCTGGGTATGATTAGATCAACAATTCCTTCTAGGCGAAGCAGACTCAAGCTTTCTTGACGGGTTGTCAGTAAGCATAAAGATTCTGGTTGTACATCTGAATTCTTCAGTCCAAGCTTTAGAGCATTAATTATCGCCTCATTTGTATTTTTAGCCTCACTACCTCCCTTAAGGATGGCACCATTGCCAGATCTTACAGCAAGTGCTGCAATTTGAATCGCTGCATCCGGACGAGATTCAAAAATCACTCCAAGCACACCTAAAGGTACGGTAGTCCTATATAGAGTTAGTCCTTTGTCTAGCTCTCGACTTAGTTGACATAGTCCTAATGGATCTGGCAAGGATGCTACTTGTCTAACGCCTTGAATAGCAACATCAAGTTTTTCATGATCCATTTTCAATCTTGCTAATAAAGGTTTACTAAGACCAGATTGCTCTGATCTAGAAAAGTCTTCTTTGTTAGCCTCGGTTATTTGCCTTGTATTAGAAGCCAGAGCATCTGCCATTGCCATTAAGGCACCTTGTCGTTGGTCATTAGTACATTGAGCCAAAGTTATAGAGGCATTTCGTAAATCAATAGAACGTTTGATTAAATCGTTCGATGGGTATGGGACTGATGTGTTCTTTTCCATTAATTCTTAATGTCCTGTATTTATACTGCCTTAGAAATTGTAAGGAAAGTGACAATTATAAAAGTCATTAATACATAAAGCAAAATAGTGACGTGTCAATTATGAGAATAAAAAATAGAAGCATCTTCAATTAGTGAAAAAGAAGGCTTAGCAATAAGTGATATTGTCCTATGCAGCCTAGCTTCAAGCCATTTAGCCAAAGGTACATCTATCCATCCAGGCCATAAAGCACAAGAAATAACCTTCTTATCACAATCATCTAAAATTCCTGGTATAGCAACAGTAACGAAACCTCTTAGCGAATTTTCGTCTATAGATTCAATGATTTCACTTAGAAATATGGTGAAAGCACCAGGTGATTGGGGGGGTGAAAAAACATAGTCTTTTTGATCACATTCAACCTCAGAATGAAAAAGATATGTCTTAATAAAAGAAAAGCCAACATCAATTCCAACATGTGAATGTGGATCCATTGTTCAATTTAATACCTCAAAAATAACTGTAATTGACTCTGCCAATTTCCATTATTATCTATTGCCCCTGATACTCCAACACTTGGGTTGAATTGATATGTGATAGTGCCCTGAGGGGGGATATCCTTTCTATTTGGTGTTGTTTGAATAGAGAAATTAATTTTTTCAGATAAGTCAAGTCCAATCTCCGCTATCCAAGCTTGTTGAGGTGATAAATTTTCCTGCTCAGAATCACTATTAGTTAATTCATTATCTTCAACGACATCACCTTCAGTATCAAAGTTCTCCTTGCCTGCAACAAAGGCAGGGTATAGAGAAAGTTGTATTCTGTCGCTGAAAGCATCACTTAAATTACCTAAGGCAGGAGTCAAGAATGATCTATTCAATAAATCTACTAACACTTCTCTTTCACTACCAGTCATGAGCATTGTCAATGAGTTCCCTCCAATAAGATCAAGTAACTGATTTCTTGGCAATGCAGGAGTACTTCGCAATTGGAAGCTCTCTGATACACGATCAGCAGGACCAGTTGCTATTAATTTAATTTTTACAAATCTTGAGCCACCTATGCCTATAGAACCCGAGCCATTTTTAGCGAAATCATTGGTAGTTTCCAATTGGCTTGGATCTTGAATAACATCAGGTACTTTTGTAGATAATGTTATATCTAAGTATGGAATTAAACCCATTGACGGAGCAAATAAAGCAATGTTTGGTTCACTCTTATCAAGGTCAAACGTTGTAGTGAAAAGATTAACTCTCCCTTTCGTAAGTCGGACAAGGCCACGTAAATCCAAGCTTTCATTTAACGGTCCATCAAGAACCAAAGTCCCTGAAGCATTAAAACTGGCAATTGGTTGATAAGCAATTCGTAAGTCTGGCCCTAAACGCAGTCGCAAGGAGTCGAAACCTATAAAAGATAATTGTCTAGGCAATCCAGATTTAAGAATTTTACTTGCTGAAGAATTCTGGTCCTGAATAAATAAAGGCAGAGGTCTTTTATAGTCCCAACTTTGTTCTGGAAAAGTTCTTGGTGGAAATCGATTCTGGTTAGAAGGAACTCCTTGTCGACTATTGTTTATGGCCTTATTTTGACGAGGATTAGAACGTCTAGCTGATATAGATCCTTGATTAATAATTGTCTCCCCCCCCAGCAATGGTTTAACAACTGATCCGGTTAGATTAAGCTTAGAGGATATATTAAAAGTAGTAGAATCTTGACTAATTTCTATATTGCTAGCTTCAACATAAAGGCTCTTTTCATCATTTAAACTGTCACGAAACAAAGAGATTCTACCATTAGAGTTTATTATTCCCTCTTCCCCAATATTTGCTTGTAGATTGTGAACATACGCTTCATCAAAGTCAAAAAGAATTTTAGTTTCAAAGTTCCTTAGCTTCATATCATTTACAGTAAAGGAGGCATTTTTTATATCTAAGTATCCATTAGCAATAGGTTTCTTCAAAGTGCCTTTAATTAACAACTTAAGGTCGGCATCACCTGCATCCCAAGAAAAAGCCTTGTTAGACAAACCATCCAAGAAAGAAAGTCCATCTCCATGACTTTGAATATTTAGATCGAATGGTGCATTGGATGACAGAGGAACTTGTCCAGAAATCAAGATAGGGTTTGTTGATTTCCTTTCCTTAAAGGATATATTTGTCTTCAAATATGACTTTGTAATATAGATTTCACCTTTCTTTAAGGTGATTTCCTTCTCTAAAATACGAGCATCTTTCAAGACAAGTTCAGTATCTAATTCAGGAAAATTATTCTTGAAATTATATTTACCAGTGACACCAAACATTCCCGTCACGGAAGAAGGTGAGCTAAAGAACAAAGACAAAATTGAAATAGGTAGATTTAGAAATGAAAACTCCCCATTTTCTTTTAAGGATAATGATTTAAATGTTGCAGTAAAAGGCTTTATGGCTACTGGATTAATGTTATTACCTCTAGTCCATACCTTACCTGAAGCCATAATATCAAGTTTCAAATCCGACATCCCACTACCCTCGAGATGGGCCTCTCCATCTATGCTCCCAGAAAGATCAGAAGGGGTAATAATTCTCTTCGTAACATTGTTCCTCTTGTATTTTTCGACAAATACACGTGAAAAATCCCAATTAGACATCTGATCATCTAATGATTCTTTAGGAGAAAGAAGAGATAGCCCAGTCAAATCATCAGCTGAGCCACGAGCAAGTCTTGGTTTCAAATTAAATTGAGAAATTTTCAAACTGCTATCTGCCAACCACTGAGGAGTAATTCCTTTAGCGATGGCTTTCAATTTAAAGAACCCACCAATGCTGCCATTAGCGTTAAATAATATTTCACCTGTATCTGACGGGACAATCTGACCACTTATAGAATATTTATTCATGGAATAACTACCATTAATCGTTACCTCCTTTAAATTGACTCCGAGTAATCTAGGGAATCGGTATAATATTGAACCGTCAACAATCAATGGTGATGTTTTAATAGTTCCTTTTCCAGCTAATTCTCCAAAAGTACGTTTAAAGCTTTTCTCAGGAGGCAGTGATAGTTCAATGCGATCAAGCCTGAAATCATCAAGATCCCATCCATAACCTTCATTGGTTTGCATTAGAGAAAATTTGCCACTCAATCTATTCAAATCAAAAGATTGTAAAGACCAATTTTTGTTTAATTTGGCCTCAAGTATGCCAGGCACTGCTCCCTCAACAGAAGACATCTTGAGAGTGCCGCCACCAGTTGGCAAGCCAATAAAATCTCCTTGCCACTTTTCTTGAAGCCTTACCGGGCCAAACTGGGGATTATTTAATTGAACAAAAAGGTTAGTAGTAAGAGAAGAAAGTGGCCCAGATATAGTGCCATTGGATGAAAGAGTACCAGCTAGATTAGTCCCAATTATTGATTCCAAAGATGATAATGGAAGTGCTTTAAGACTTAGCTCTGCATTTAATTCACCAAGAGACAAGAGTTGATCATCAAACAATAAAGGCAACGAAGCATTCACATCCAAAACGGAATTAGTCGCATCCCTTGGACGTAAAGACGAGAATAGTGTCATGTTATATAATGATTTGTTTTTAATAGGCATATTCGCACTTACGTCAACTTTCCAGCGGCCATAATTCAAAGCAGTTTTTGGTATAATCACTACATTATTCCTACAATTAATAGAAGTAGTTTTTGAAAAAAGAGTTTGCGGCTCAGGAGAACGTCTAGTCACATTCAAGTTCTCCAATAGGATCCCACCTTGACAATGAATATCAGAATCCTTCATGCCTAATTTTAGATTTGCATTTACTTTCCCTTTAGTAATTAAATCGGATCCACTAAAGAAGATTGACTGAAAATTATCTAAGTTTAAATTATTAACTTTAGCTCTACCTTTAAAATCAAGCACATCCCAGCGAGTATTTCCTCTTATAGATAACGAGCCATTATCAACAAAAAACAATGCAAAATATCCACTAACTTTTTTACTTGAGAGATCGAAAGATGCTCTTGCACTAGCCTTAATTTCATCCTTTGATGAATCCAAAATTAAACTTGATGAATCATCCAATCTGATCCTCAAATTTAACTTTGGTGGACTACCATCTTTTTGCTGACCTAATATCCAATATTTACCATTCTCATTGGCTTTCAAATTAATTCTTGCCTCTTTTGGACTTAATATCAAAACAGGCTTCCACTTCAAGAAGCTAGCAAATGGAGCAAATTGGATTTTTAAGCCTTGAAAAGTTGCTGTAGATGCGTCTTGAGAACCCTCCAAAAGCTTAGATCTTCCTACAGCAAAGCCCCATGGTCTCAAGCCTTGATACGGTCCTATTAAAGCAGGATGGCCTAATTGCTTGGATAATTTCTTTTCAAAATCAGGCCTAGAGGTTTCAATGTATTTTGTTAAATACTTATCAGTTGAACTATAAATCGTGTAGCCACCAAGAATCAACAAAGACCCTAAGAGTCCCCATTGTCTGATTTTCTTGAGTTTAAATGTCACTCCTTTAGAACTTTGTGTCTTTTAGGGAGCAGACGAACTATAAGGAGTGAATGAAGTCTTAACCAGTAAATGTCAATTTCTCAATTTCTACCAGAGGCAATTAAATGGCTTGCTTGGCTTGGTCTAGCCTTCGGACTGTTCACAATAATTGCCTTTCTCTTTAGTTTTGGAGTGAGGTTTCGCCTATTAGGAGCAACAATATTCACACTATTACTCTCTGGTAGTTGCTGGGCCTTTAAAGAAAGCTATAACCCTCCCGTAACAATTGAAGGCGCTCTATATGTTCCTGTTGTTTATGATAACGGCTCAAATCTTGTTGTAGCACAAGCGCCAGAAGATTTTCCAAAAGAAGCAATTGCACCATCTTTGGAACAGATTGCAAAGAATCTAAAAGGTGGCGGCAGGAATGGGGCCAAAGTAAAAATACGGATTCGTAAAATAGAGAGCAAAGCCAATGGGATAAGCACGCCGATTGTTTTAGGAGAAGCAATAAAAGATTCAAGCACTAACAAACTATTACCTATAGAACAAAAGATTTTAATTAAACAAACCCAAAAAGAAGACCTAGGCAATACAAGTATGAATGTATTAAAATCAAATGACGATGAAGAGATGAATTTGGATTTGGATTTAGCTCAAAATAGAATTCAACTTACAGAGGAAGAAATTTAATGCTGGGGTATTAATATAAAATAAGCGAATAAAGATTCCTAACGCTGAGCCATTTAAAGTAATGTTTAATTTAAAATATAAAAAATTCTAATAAAGATGAGATATTTAATTACATTATTTCTACTAACCCTCTCTTCAATCGAGATAGCATATAGTCAATCTACATTACTAGAAAATGTGAAAAGGAATCCTAAAGAAGCTATAGCATTTTGTAGGAAATTTGAATCACTCAACTCTAAAGGAATTTCATCCTTTTCTAACGAAGTAATGGATGAAATCAGTCTTACGAAAAACCTAAGTTCAAATGATGCCCAAATCCTAACTATCTACATAATTGGAATGCATTGTCCAGAAATATATTAATTGAACAATGTCGAATAAAATTACATTTAAAGATAAGACTCTAAAACTTAGAGATGGAATAAAGCTTCGAGCAAAGCTCTGGATCCCACATGGGAAAGGCCCTTGGCCAGCTCTTGTCATGAGACAACCTTATGGGATGGATATAGCATCAACTGTTACCTATGCCCATCCATCATGGTGGGCTAATAATGGTTACCTGGTAGTTATTCAAGATGTTCGTGGGCAAGGAGAATCAGAAGGTGTGTTCAAAGGATTTAACCAAGAAAGAGCTGATACAACAGAAACTCATAAATGGGTGCGAGAACTCCCCGAATGCAATGGACTTTTAGGCACGTTTGGTTTTTCATATCAAGGTCTTACACAACTTTTAGCTGAGCCAGGCACTCCTCCTCCAGAATGTCTTGCACCAGCAATGACAGGAATCAATGAAAGAGATCATTGGTGCTCAGAAGGTGGAGCATATTGGTGGCATATAGGTATATCTTGGGGGCTCCAATTAGCAGCACAGAAACTTCGCAAATCTAATAACTTAAAGGGATGGGAAGAAATAAGGGAGAGTATCGAATCCAAAAGCTATCTACGATATGGAAAAGAGCTTTTGAAAAAATATGATTCAAAGGGGATGGCCTATCAATGGCTAAAAGCTTCAAGCCAAGGAAATAATCAATGGATGGTTCATAAACCTTTAGATAGCTGGATAAAACAACCAATACTTTTAATTGGTGGTTGGTGGGACCCACACTTAAATGGAATTATAGAAATTTATAAAAGATCGATTGAAGCAGGAGGCGATCCTGAGATTCATATAGGACCTGCAACTCATCTTCAATGGTGGGAAGGATCAAATCAGTTGCAATTAGAATTTTTCAACCGTCACTTAAAAAAATCTCACACTTTGAAAGATAAGCCTCATATAAACTTATGGAATTTAACCAACAAAAGCTGGGATGCAAAATCAAAAGCAGAAGAAATCTTCTCTACCCCAGAGCAATGGTCTGCTCAAAGTAATGGACTTGCATGTGCATCAACTAAAGAAGGAAAACTAGTAAGCAATAGAATAGGCAAAGGAAATATAATACTAGTCCACGACCCATGGAGACCTGTACCAGCAATAGGAGGTCACTTAAGTCCTACTCCTGGCGAAATTAACAGAGAACAAATTGATACCCGGGGTGATGTGGCAACATTTACAACTGATATATTTAATAAAGAAAAGTTTATAAATGGTCATCCAATATTTGAATTAGAAGCAAATTCAAATACCAAAGGCTTCGATTTGTTCATTTCTTTGTCGATAATATATAAATATGATTCTTCAGTAAACCAACTTTCGACGGGGGTTTGTCGAATATTAGGAAAAGATGCAAAGATCAAAACGAAAAGACAAGTAATCCTTCAGCCAATTCATGCTGTATTTCCTAAGGGTTCACAAATGCGTATATCAATATCTGGTTCAGCATGGCCAGCAATTGCTATCAACCCTGGTTTGGCAGAAAAGCAATGTGAGGCACCAAGTCCTAATTGCCTAATAACAACAATTTTTTTAGATCTCTCTAAATCAAAGCTGAAGCTCAATCATATTTTTGACAAATAAATTCCCAATACCACCTTCGATCAGATAAGCTCCAGAGTCTATATCCTTATTCGTTATGTCAGCCGGCATTAGTATTGACTGGATGGTAGACGAAGGGAAAAAGCTTGCAGAATGCAAGAATGATAATCCATTAGGAATACTTGGTCCTCAACCTTTTGAAGCGAAATGGGCCCTTAGAGTATGGATGCCAGAAGCTGATCAAGTCACACTAATTTTAAACAATCAAGAAATTCCTTTAACAAATCCAAATCACCCTTGGGTTTTCGAAACATTGCTTGAAGAAAATCCTGGAAGCAATTATGAGGTAAAAGTTGAAAGAGGAGGTATCACACATTCTCAAAAGGATCCTTGGGCTTTTAGACACGAATGGATGGGAGAGATTGACAGGCATCTCTTTGCAGAAGGTAATCATCATCACATCTGGAGAAGGATGGGTGCTCACTCAACAACATTGGAAGGAATAGAAGGGGTAATATTTTGCCTTTGGGCCCCTAACGCACGAAGTGTTTCAGTTATAGGAGACTTAAATTCATGGGATGGCAGGCATCATCCAATGCAACGCCGACTCGGTGGTATTTGGGAACTATTTATACCAGGCTTGAAAACAGGAGATTTATATAAATATGAAATTCGTTCACAAGAAGGCCATTGTTATCAAAAGGCTGATCCTTATGGCTTCCAACATGAAGTTAGGCCTGCGCAAAGCTCAGTTATATCTTCTCTTGATCAATTCAACTGGAAAGATAAAAAATGGATGGATAAAAGAGACAAGACTGATCAACTTAACAAGCCAATATCTGTTTACGAAGCTCATTTAGGAAGTTGGAAGCATGCTTCAGTCAATGAGCCTTTTATTGATAAGAACTCAAACCCCAGAGAACCAGTACCTGCAGCAGACCTAAAACCAGGGAGCAGGTTCCTAACATACACAGAATTAACAGAACAACTTATTCCCTATGTAAAAGCTAGGGGTTTTACTCATATTGAATTAATGCCAATCTCAGAACATCCTTTTGATGGCTCTTGGGGGTATCAAGTAACAGGTTGGTATGCACCTACAAGTAGATATGGCTCACCAGATGAATTTCGCGCCTTTGTAGATAAATGTCATTCAGAAGGTATTGGAGTGATTCTTGACTGGGTACCAGGACATTTTCCCAAAGACGAACATGGCCTAGCATTCTTTGATGGTTCTCATCTATATGAGCACTCTGATCCTCGTATAGGCGAGCATAAAGAATGGGGTACGTTAATCTTTAATTACAGTCGTAATGAGGTCAGAAACTTTCTTGTAGCAAATCTGATTTACTGGTTCGAACAATTTCATATAGATGGCATAAGAGTTGATGCTGTAGCTTCAATGCTTTATAAGGACTATCTAAGACCAGAGGGCGAATGGATACCCAATGAAGATGGAGGAAATGAAAACTTCGAGGCAGTTAATTTTTTACAACAAGCAAATCATGTTCTCTTTCAACATTTCCCAGGAGCACTATCAATAGCGGAAGAATCAACTACTTGGTCAGGAGTTACTAAGCCCACAGACATGGGTGGACTTGGATTTAACCTAAAATGGAATATGGGTTGGATGCACGATATGCTCGATTATTTTGAAATAGATCCTTGGTTTAGACAATTTCATCAAAATAATGTCACTTTTTCAATTTGTTATAACTACACAGAAAATTTCATGCTTTCTCTTAGTCATGACGAAGTTGTTCATGGGAAAAGCCATCTTCTTCATAAAATGCCAGGTGATGACTGGAAGAAATATGCCAATACCAGGGCATTACTCGCATACATGTGGACGCATCCTGGCAAAAAAACAATATTTATGGGTATGGAATTTGGCCAACGCCAAGAATGGAATGTATGGGACGATCTTCAGTGGGATTTATTAGAATACGATCCTCATAGAGGCATTAGAAATCTAATAGATGATCTTAATTTATTATATAAATCTCAACCAGCATTATGGAGAGATGACTTCAAGGAATATGGATTCCAATGGATTGATTGCAAAGATAATAGCAACTCTGTTATTAGTTTTATGAGGAGAGAAAACTCAACAGGGCAATGGCTTATCATAGTTGCTAACTTTACTCCAGAGACTCATTCCAACTATAGAGTTGGTGTGCCTATGGAAGGATATTACGAAGAAATATTCAATACTGACTCAGATAAGTATGGCGGATCAAATGTTGGAAACCTAGGAGGAAAGCAAAGTGAGCAATGGAATATACATGATTATGAAAATGCCATTGAATTATCCTTACCTCCTTTAAGCGTCATTGTTTTTAAACATACAAAAAAACAACAACAAAAACAGCTTCGATGACTCCCTCAAAATATATAAATCATGCAAGAAAGACCAAAAGGTGTGAAGAAGATGACCTTTAATCACTTTTCTTTAACTTTTAGAGCTGGCTGTAAAGTAAGTTTTGGGACTAACAATATCAAAGATGACTGACTCTCTTCCATTGTTGCTCCGTGCTGCTCGGGGTGAATCAGTAAGCAGACCTCCTGTGTGGATGATGCGTCAAGCAGGAAGGTACATGAAAGTCTATAGAGACCTAAGGGATAGGCACCCTAGCTTTAGGGAGAGATCGGAAAACCCTGATCTATCATATGAAATATCAATGCAACCTTTTCGTGAGTTCAAGCCAGATGGAGTAATACTCTTTTCAGACATCTTGACTCCACTTCCAGGAATGGGTATAGATTTCGACATCGTGGAAAGTAAAGGTCCAATAATTAACGACCCAATACGTAATAAAGACCAAATCAATTCATTGAAACCCCTTGAACCAGAAGTTAATCTTCCATTTGTAGGAGAGGTATTAGGAAGGTTGCGAGAAAGTGTTAAAAATCAAGCTGCTGTTCTAGGTTTCGTTGGCGCTCCATGGACCCTTGCTGCATATGTAGTTGAAGGAAAAAGCAGCAAAAACTATTCGATAATAAAAGCAATGGCATTTCAACAGCCAGAACTTTTACATGAATTATTAACTCATTTTGCAAAATCTATTGCCACTTATTTGAGATATCAAATTGACTCAGGAGCACAAGTTGTTCAAATGTTTGACTCTTGGGCTGGACAATTAAGCCCAATAGACTATGACACTTTTGCAGCTCCTTATCAAAAAATGGTTATAGAGCTTGTCAAGCAAACGCATCCTGATACACCAATGATCCTATATATTTCTGGTAGTGCTGGTGTTCTTGAAAGGATGGCGGCCACTGGAGTTGACATAATTTCTTTAGATTGGACTGTAGACATGGCAGATGGGTTATCTCGACTACCTACAAATATAGGCATACAAGGCAACGTAGATCCTGGTCTGCTTTTTGGATCCCCAGATATCATTCGCAAAAGAATTGTTGATACAGTGTTGAAAGCAAAAGGACGCCGTCACATATTAAATCTCGGCCATGGGATACTTCCAGGTACCCCCGAAGAAAATGCAAGAGTATTCTTTGAAGCTGGGAAAAATGTAAATGAATTAATATCGAAGATTTGAAAGAAACTAAGATTCTAATTACTGGAGCAAGTGGTTGCGTAGGCCAATATGTCTGTAATTGGCTTTTAAAAAATACACAAGCTGAATTACTTTTATGGCTAAGGGATCCAACTAAACTATCAGCTATAAATCCTAAGGACTCAAGAATTAAGCTATTAATAGGAGATTTAAGAAATCCTGAGATTTTCTCGACTTATTTAGCTCAAGCAACACATGTTGTTCATACAGCAACCGCATGGGGAGATGTAAAAAGAGCAAATGAAGTAAATTTAATTGCCGTTAATAAACTTATCTCATATCTCAATCCAGATGTTCTTCAAAAATTTATCTATTTTTCGACAGCTAGTATATTAAACAAAAAACTTGAGCCACTAAATGAAGCAAGCAAATTTGGAACGGAGTATATACAAACTAAAGCAAGATGTCTAGAACAACTAGAAGAAAACTACTTATCTAATAAAATAATTGCTGTTTTCCCAACCCTTGTATTTGGTGGCAAATTTGATAGCTCAGGAATATTCCCTGCCAGTTATTTAACTCAAGGTCTGAAAGAAGCCGTTAATTGGCTTTGGCTCGCAAAATGGTTTAAAGCCTATTCAAGATTTCATTTCATCCATGCTGAGGATATTGCATTTATATGTGGTCAATTATTGAAAGATGAATCATTGCACTCATCAAATGAAAATGGGAAAAGCATTAAAAAATTTGTTCTTGGTCAACCCTATTTGTCAATAGATCAGGCAATTTACACATTATTAAAATGGAGAGGGCAAAAAAGAGTATTTTCGTTCCCTTTATGGGCATGGTTAATTGAATTATTGGTTGGTGTACTACCTCTTAAAATTACAAGCTGGGATCGTTTCAGTATCAAACAACGGCATTTTATTCACGAACCAGTTACTAGTCCTGAGGACTTTGGTGGAAAAAGTTTTGCAAAGTCATTAGATGAAATCCTTATGCATTCCGGATTACCAAAAGAAAAAAACCGATTTTAAGGTAATATAGTTATAGAGATGAAAAACCACATGTTTTCAATGATTCGATCGTTAATTGCAGCAAGCTTCGCTTTCCTTTTAGCACTTGTGTTTGGAGTAAGTTCAGTTCAAGCTAAAACAGTCGAAGTTAAGCTTGGAACAGATGCAGGAATGCTTGCTTTCGAACCCAGTTCAGTGACTATATCCACTGGTGATTCAGTCAAGTTTATAAACAATAAGCTTGCTCCTCACAATGCAGTATTTGAAGGTCATGAAGAATTAAGTCATCCTGACCTTGCTTTTGCGCCTGGTGAATCATGGGAAGAGACATTCTCAACAGCAGGTACCTACAACTATTATTGCGAGCCACATAGAGGCGCCGGAATGGTAGGCAAGGTTGTTGTTAATTAATTAATTTCAAATACCATAAAGAAGCTGGTTAATTTCTATTAACCAGTTTTTTTATGCAAAATCAACGTAATGACTTTTCAACCAATAAATTCTTGAATAACAGCATTTAAGTCTGAAAGGCAATTGTTTATATATTCGTAAAGAAAACCGAACTAATAGAAGTTTTCCGATCAATACGTATCGGTTTACCCAATATATAAATTCTATCAAACGAAGATAATCAGATTAAACATGTATTTTATATTATGATTGAAATAAAAACAGAGAATTTTACAGATTCAGCTTGGGCTTGTATAGTTTCTGCCCAAGATAAAGCTATAGGATCCTTTCATCAATATATTGAGACTGAGCATCTATTATCAGCAATACTTTCAACAAGTGAGCTCGCCAGTAAAATTATAGGGATAACTTCTACAAAGAAATTAATTGAAGCAATAAGTGATTTTATAAAGTCCCAACCAAGGATGAAAGATAAGCCTAAGGAGTTATTTATTGGGAAAGCACTTCAAAAAACAATGAATATTGCTAACGAAATAAAAGTATCCTTCAAAGATGATTTCATATCAATAGAGCATCTAGTACTTTCTCTATTAAAAGATGATAGATGTTGCAAAAACATGTTCGCTAATGAAAAAATAGATGAAAATCATTTAGTAGAAAAAATTCATGAGATCAGGGGAGAACATAAAGTGACTACAAAAAACCCTGAAAACAATTATGAATCCCTTAAAAAGTATGGACGAGATTTAACAAAGGAAGCAAGAGAAGGATCACTAGATCCTGTAATAGGAAGAGATGAGGAGATTCGTCGCACAATACAAATACTAAGCAGAAGAACAAAAAACAATCCTGTACTTATAGGAGAACCTGGGGTTGGCAAAACTGCAATAGTTGAAGGGTTAGCGCAAAGAATAATAAACAAAGACATCCCATCTGCCTTGCAAAATCGTCAAATCATCTCCCTTGACATGGGTTCACTTATTGCAGGAGCAAAATACAGAGGGGAATTTGAAGAGAGATTAAAAGCCGTTTTAAAAGAGGTAACTTCATCTCAAGGACAAATTATTTTGTTTATCGATGAAATTCATACAGTTGTAGGAGCTGGTGCAACTGGGGGTTCTATGGATGCCAGCAATCTTCTAAAGCCAATGCTTGCAAGAGGAGAACTTAGATGCATAGGAGCAACAACAATCTCAGAGCATCGTGAACACATTGAAAAAGACGCAGCTTTAGAAAGACGCTTCCAACAAGTACTTATAAATGAACCTTCAATTGAAGACACAATTTCTATACTTAGAGGCCTTAAAGAAAGGTATGAAGTTCATCATGGAGTAAGAATCTCAGACAATGCTCTTGTTGCAGCTGCAGTTTTGAGTAATAGGTATATATCAGAAAGATTTCTACCTGACAAAGCTATTGATCTGATAGACGAATCTGCCTCAAAATTAAAAATGGAGATTACTTCTAAACCAGAAGAAGTTGATGAGATAGATAGAAAAATAATTCAATTACAAATGGAAAAGCTCTCTCTAAATAGAGAATATGATTCGACAAGTAAAAACAAACTTATTGAGATAGAGGAAGATTTAGAGGGCTTAATCAAAGCACAGGATTCTTTAACGAAGCAATGGCAAAAAGAGAAGGCCTCTATAAAGGCCCTTTCAGAAATTAAGGAGGAAATAGAGAGAGTTCAACTTCAAATAGATAAAGCAAAAAGGAATTACGATTTAAATTGTGCAGCAGAACTTGAGTATGGGAAATTAAGTTCCCTACAAAAGAAATTAAATCAAACAGAAACTAATTTACTTGCTGATGATAATAATAGAGGGAGGAAATCTCTACTCAGGGAAGAAGTAACAGAAAACGATATAGCTGAGGTTATAGCAAAATGGACTTCAATCCCTGTTACAAAACTCACCACTTCTGAATCACTAAAACTATTAAATCTTGAAGAGACTTTGAATCTAACTGTCATAGGACAAGAGGAAGCTGTAAGAGTAACTTCAAACGCAATTCATCGCTCAAGAACAGGTGTTGGAGATCCTGAAAAACCAATAGCAAGTTTCTTATTTCTTGGGCCCACAGGCGTAGGAAAAACACAATTATCTAAATCATTGGCTTTTGAATTGTTTGATAGCAAAAAAGCAATAATTCGAATTGACATGTCTGAATATATGGAAAAGCATTCAGTAAGTAGACTAATTGGAGCTCCTCCTGGATATATTGGTTACGAATCAGGAGGTCAATTATCTGAAGCTGTTAGAAAAAACCCTTATTCAGTAATCTTATTTGATGAAATTGAAAAAGCACATGGAGATGTTTTAAATATACTTCTACAAATTCTAGATGAAGGGAGGGTTACTGATAACCAAGGCAAAGTAATAAATTTTAGAAATACAATAATTATCCTTACAAGCAATATTGGAAGTCAAGAAATATTAGAAATGCAAGAAAACAAAAAACAATCAATTGAACTAGAAAGAGCAATAAGATCAAGATTGAAAAAGTCATTTAAACCTGAGTTTCTGAACCGATTAGACGAGCAAATTATATTTAAAAGTCTAAACAGAGAAGATCTATTTAAGATTGTGGAATTACAGTTAAAAAGAATAGTCAAAAGATTAAGTAAGCTTGACTTGAATTTAACCTTCTCAGAGGAATCTGTATATTGGATTAGCAAAAAAGGCTATGATAATATTTACGGAGCAAGGCCTGTTAAACGTGTTATTCAAACAGAAGTAGAAAATCGTCTGGCTAAAATACTACTTAGAAACAAAGCTATAGCTAATAATACAATTAGAATAGATGTAATAAATAATAAGCTAACTCTTATATAAAAACTAATTTTTATATCGTAGCTCTTAAGAAGGCAAGATATCTAGACTGAATCTATAGCCCTGTTGACGAACTGTTGTTATACCTCCACCATCACCAAGACCAGCTTGTTCTAGTTTTCTTCTTAATGTAAGCACTTGAGTATCCACTGACCTTGGTCCCCCACTAAATGGTGGCCAAGCCATTCTCAAAAGTTCATGTCTGCTACGAACCATTCCTGGGGGCATGAGCAAAGCACATAGAAGTGCGAATTCCCTAGGGCTAAGCTCAACGGGCTTTTCTCTTAATGTCACTTGTCTAAGCAACAAATGAACCTCTAAGGGGCCAACTGTTACTCGTTCTTGAAGACCTATACGTCCTCTCTTTAATAGAGTTCTACAGCGTGCAGCCAACTCTTCAAGGCCAAATGGCTTCCTCATAACATCATCAGCACCATCATCCAAAAGGCCAACCAATGTTTCTACTCCTGTCCTGGCTGTAAGTACCATTACTGGGCAGCCTAATTGTTGACCTAAATTTAAAGCAGAACTTTTTTCTAGCAATTCTGCACTTACTAAAAGATCAGGAGATTGATCTCTACATAAATCAATAGCTTCAACAACTGAACCTACCGCCGCGGCTAGATGTCCATCTTGTCTAAGTCTCTGAACAAGAACTGTCCTTAGTGTGGGATGAGGTTCTACTACAAGAATTCGTGAAGGGCTCTGTGCAGTTGGCTGGAGGGGATTAGCAGCTAATGAGGGCTGCGCACTTTGCTCATCAGAAAGTAGATCTGGAGTTAATGTCACAGGCCAAAATGAATTTGAATTAAGATAACGAATTAAGCGTCCAACTGTAAGAAATACCTAAATATCATCGCAAAATGACATTACAAGAATTTCAGGACCCTGCATCTATAAGACATTTTCAGTCAATATGTGATGCATGTCAGGAACTTATTAACAGTTTTCATACACCTACAGAATTGAAATTCTATACGGATGGGTACTTACACGCCTTAAGAAAAGCAAGAAGTATTCCCCTGAAAGACCAAGAAACACTAGAAAAGCTTGTGGAGAGATGGGTTCTTGATCCCTCAAGCTTCATAGGGCCAGATGGTGATATGAATAACCTCTATCACCCAAAACAGAAGTGATTTACTTAAGAAGCTAGAGCAATTTCAATCTTTTCTCTTAACTCTCCAGAGTTATACATTTCAATCAAAATATCAGATCCTCCTAAAAACTCCCCCTTCAAATAGACCTGAGGGATAGTTGGCCAATTTGAATATTCTTTTATTCCTTGTCTGATTTCACTATCAGAAAGAACATCAAAAGTTTCAAATTGAATGCCAAGCGAAGTTAAAATCTGTACTACATTATTTGAGAAGCCACATTGAGGCATCAATTTATTACCCTTCATAAATACCATTACTGGATTTGAATTGATTAATTCTTCAATTCTTGAAGGTGTGTCCATATTCATGAAAATCATCCAGGTGTAGAGGTTTTCAAAGCCAATGCATGAATGGCTTCACTGGCAAGCTCTTTTTGAAGAGCTTTATAGATCATTTGATGTTGCTGGACTCTAGATAATCCTACAAAAGCCGATGAAACAACATCAACTTGCAAATGATCTCCACCCCCACTTATATCCTCTACTCTAACTTGAGCATCTGGGATAGAGTCTTGGATAGAAGAAACTAATTCGTCAGGGTCAACCATAAAAAAATCATACCTCCTAATAAAAATTAAAATCAACTATTAATTAAAATCATCTTTTTGATCGACGAAAAGGAGTGTCAACAAATCCCAATTCGAAAAGAGCTTTATAAGCCTGCTGCCCTTCTGTACTAATTGGATTAGAGACACTGCTAACAACCTCAACCAACAAAGGGACTGCTAATGCTGGTTGATTAGTTTTTCTAAAAAGAGTTGCCAGTTTTAGATTGGCCTTTGCTTTTAATAAAAGGACCTTTCGACTATTAGAGTCCATTTCCCTAGGTATACGAGCATCAAAACCTTTAAAAGAACCACTTAAAGCACCATAAAAACCTAGCAACAAATCCCCCATTTCTCTTGCCTTGTCATACTTTTTTCTGGCCCGATCAAAGTCTTTTTTTAAAAAATAAGCATCTCCATCACTAATAATTTTCTCAATTGCAGTAACAGACAATCCAATTTCTTCTTTTGCTAAAACCCTATATTGATCTGAAGAAGGTTCTTTTGCAAAAGCTGGAGTGTTTATAAAAAAGCATCCTGCACTAAGAGCAAAAACAGTAAAAGGGATGCGCCAACTCATCGTAATAAAAACAAATTTACTTAAGACTTTATATGGATTAGGAAAATCGGCCAACTGCTAAAAGGGCTTCTTTCTCAGCTCTATACATTTTTTCTGAAAGTTCTAAATCAAATTGTTTAGAGGCTTGCTTACCACTTTCAGATATTTTTATAGGTTTTCCAAAGCAAATAGCAGCTCTTCCTAGAAACCTTGGATTAAGATCGCTATAACCAAGACCAACTGGTACCACTTGAACATTAACACCATTTCTATGAGCAAGTTGAGATAACCTAATTAAACCTTTTTCAATTTTTATAGACTTTCTATTTAAGTTGATTTGCCCTTCTGGGAAAACAACTAACTGTTTTCCTGCAACTAATAAATCGACAGAATACCTAAGTGAAAGCAATGAAGGTTTAAGTTTATCCACAGGAAAACAGCCTAGTCGATTTAAAAACCAACCTTGAAGACCTTGCATTTCTGACAACGTAACCATAAAACGACAATCTCGTTTTGTTACTCTGCGGCCAGCCGCCATGGTAAGCATAAGAGCATCCCAACGTGAACGATGAGTAGGTGCAAGTACAACTGGACCAACAGAAGGTAAGTTTTCCTTTCCTAGTACAATCCTTTCTTTAAAATAGTTGTTTAAAACTATGTCCTGTGTAACTATCATCGCAAGTTTTCCCAAAAAGGGATTTACACCTCTACATAAATCTGCTTCTCGTTTAACAAGCGCCAAGGAAAAGTGAACTATTTAAAAATTTAATAAGAACTTAGCCTTCAAAAGTATCTTTTTTCTTAGTGCATTGGGCAGTTAAGTCAGCGGCTAATAGCTTTGGAACCCGTATCGCAATAAAATTACTAGTAAATAGCTCTTCTAAATGGCAAGTCTTGGTGTAAATATTGACCACATTGCAAATGTGCGTCAAGCCCGTCTTACAAATGAACCTGATCCTGTTCAAATGGCGTATTTGGCAGAACTAGGTGGTGCCGATGGCATAACAGTTCATTTAAGAGAAGATAGAAGGCATATTCAAGAAAGAGATTTGCAATTGTTAAGGCAAACAATCAAAACACGCTTAAATCTTGAAATGGCCGCAACTGAAGAAATGCTTGATATTGCATTACAAATTAAACCTGATATGATCACATTTGTACCAGAAAGAAGAGAAGAAATAACCACTGAAGGAGGATTGGATGTTCAAAAAAATAAATCAAAAATAAAACCTTTTATAGATAGATCTCAATCAGCAGGAATTCCAGTAAGCCTTTTTGTGGATCCAACACCTATACAACTTGAAGCATCATCAGATCTTACTGTTCGTTGGGTTGAGCTACATACAGGTTCTTATGCCACATCAACATGGAATAATCAGGCAGTTGAATTTTCAAAAGTTAAAGAAAGTGTAAACAAAGCAAGACATTTAGGTTTACGTGTAAATGCTGGCCATGGATTAACTTATCAAAATATAGAGCCAATTGCTTCTATTAAAGGAATAGAAGAACTGAATATTGGTCACACAATAATTTCAAGAGCATTAGCAATTGGTCTAAAAAAGGCGGTTAGAGAAATGAAAGATATGATAGTAAATCCACGTAAGGAACCTTTTTTTGCGTCTTAGCAAAGATTTTCATTAAAATTCCAAACCTTGTTAACTGTTTACAGAAGCAATAGATCCGAATGGTTAGCTGAGTTGCTTGCTGAACAGCTCAGGGTTAATCCTCCAGGGCCTTTAGAGACCGTAGAGGTGATGGTAAACACATGGTCTACAAGTAGATGGCTATCTGAAAAAATTGCAACTGTTAATGGAATATGTGCGGAAGTTGATTTTCCTTTCCCTAATACATATTTACGGAAGCTTATACAACTCTACCTAGGGTTAGAATTATCAACTGAAGATCCATGGCAAAAAAATAAGCTTGCATGGTCAATAATCGATGTCCTTCCAGAGCTTCTTAAGAACCAAGAGGCAAGTTATCTTTTAAATTGGATCAATACTGATTTTTCAGATTCAGGCATACTTAATAAAAAGCAGTGGAAGTTAGCTAATAAATTAGCAACAACATTTAATGATTATATTTTATATAGACCTAGATTGATTTCTGAATGGTGGAATATAGGCGATTTAACTGACAAATCAAAATACAACATAAACAACCCAGAAATTAGATGGCAGCTAATACTATTTAATTTACTAAGAAACAAGATTAAATCAGAACCATTCAATATACAGGTTAACAAGGCCATAAAAGCTCTTAAGCGTAAAGATAGCTCTAGGAATAAACTCCCAGTTCAATTGCATGTTTTTGGTATAAGCAGTATGGCGCCTATTCAGATAGAACTTATACAGGCATTTTCTTCTATTTTAGACGTTAAAATGTTTATAACAACACCATGCCAGGACCTATGGAAACGTTGTAGGGATAGAAGAGAAACTCTTGGAGATGATTGGGAAGACCCTGTTGATGGATTTTGGTTATTAAAAGCACCCAGAATTGAAGCAACTCTTGGACGAATGGGAGCAGAGTTTCAGCAATTACTTGAGGGGAGTGGAGAATATCAATTAGGTGAATGGAATGAACAAGATTTATTTTCCATGCCTGTAAAAATTGCATTAAACAATTCACGTACACCATCTCTAATAGAGCAATTACAAGAAAGTTTGTTGGACAGTAATACAACAAATCAATTGAATAGAAATCTTGATGATGATTCGCTCGTGTTCTTGCGTGCTCCTGGAGCAAGAAGGCAAGTACAACTAATTCGTGATCAAATAATCCAGTGGTTTGCTGCAGATAACAACTTACAACCCAAAGACATCATAATTATGACTCCTGAAATTGAAAAGATAGCTCCACTAATAGCTTCTATCTTCAATGATGTCTCAGCAACAGGAGTTAATATTCCTTGGACAATTACTGATCGCACCCAACATCAAAAGCCAGGTCCAGTTCAATTCATCCTAGAGATTATTGAGATAGCTTCAACTGGACTCACATCAATTAATTTAGAACACCTACTTAGATACAAATTTCTCAAAGATCGATATGGCCTGGATTACGAAGATATAGAGAAAATGATAGAGAGTTTAAATAGAACAGGCTTTCGAGGGGGAATTGACGAAAATGATCGCAATGGTGATGAAACACATAGCTTAAAATGGTGTCTAGAAAGATGGTTGCTAGGAATAGTTATTTCTAAAGGGAGTGCTATAGCTAGCCAAGGAATAGCACCCTTTTCAGAGAATCGATCTGTAAATGAAATTAGCAACTGGCTAATATTGCTAACAAAAATCAACAAGTACTTACAAAAGATAAGGGTGGCTAAAGATTGTAAAAGCTGGGTTGAATTACTAAAAAGAATCCAAATTGATTTCTCTCATCAAGAGACTTCCTTATCATGGGAGCTCGAATTGTTTAATTTACATATTGACGACTGGTTAAAGATTGCAGGCGATAGCTCTTTAAAACTAGAGCCATCCGTTGTATGGGAAATTCTCAAAGAATATTGCTCTCTTGAAAGCGGGAGGTTTGGTCATAGAAGTGGCAAAATCACAATAAGCGCGTTAGAGCCCATGAGAGCAATCCCTCATAAAATAATTATCCTTATGGGACTTGAGAATTCAAATTATCCTCACCATGAAGATCATCCTAGCTTCAATTTATTGACAAAAGAACGTCTACTTGGAGACCCTAAAAGCAGTGACAAGGATCGCTATGTGCTCCTAGAATCATTAATTTCATGTCGTGAGAAATTATTAATAGCCTGGAATTATAGAGATGAAAAGACAGGAGAGGAACTTGAAGCGCCTGGACCAATTCATCAATTAATTGAATACATTAGAGGCGAGTTGAATGAAAACACAATACCTGGCCTGATAAGAACAGCCCCACCAAACCCTCTGAGCAAAGAGAATTTTGTTTCTAATGATTTTCAACCACCAATTAGCTGTGACATTCGCAACTTAAAAGCACGAACATTACTCGATAAAGAATCTAGTCCAAAGGCTTTAGCACTTGGACTGCCAATAAAATGGAGTGAGAATCACACAAACAAAAGCAAAGGAATTCCAAATCAAACAATTAAAAGCTGGTTAACAGCTCCACAACTAACTTGGCTTAATCAATTTAACTTAAAGCCAAGAAATGAAATGTATACAATAGATAGCCTAGAGCCTATTCATCTAGAGGAACTACAAAGATTTAATCTGCTGAAAAAGCAGTTTTTATATGCAAAAGAAATACTAATAAAACAAAAAGATATCTCTGCATTCAACGAAAAAATCGATTGGCAAATAAAACTAATGGGACAAGGCATACTCCCGCCAAGAGCAGCCGCAGAAACAGAGTGTGAGATTTTACAAGCCAGGTGGGAAAGTCTATCGGTTAATATAAAAACAATGGGTCAATTAGAGGAGAAACAATTATCTATTGGAGAAGAGACCATAAAGGTGCTTTATGCAGGAATAAACTCAATAGTTATTGATATAGGGAAATTAAAGGCCAAAACAATTATGACAGCATGGCTACAACATCTACAAGTTTGTGCTTATAGTGATAATACATCTAAAACATATATTTTATCTAGAGCTAATACACCAAAGAAGCGAGATCAATATCACTTATCTGCACATTTCGCCAAAATAGATAAACAGGAAGCAAGAAACTATCTTAAGGACATCTACTCAATTGTAGATCAAGGACTAGAGCAATGTTGGCCTATACCACCAGAAAGTGGTTGGGCCCTATCTAAAGCAAAATATGAAAATAGAAGCAATGCTAAAGGAATATTCAAAAGAGTCTGGACTGGTGACTTTAAGAGGGTAGGCGAACGAGAAAAAGAAGAAATGCGAATTTCCTTCGGAGAAGATTGTAATTCAGAAATATTTTTTGGGAATAAAATATTTGAAGATTGCTTAAAGACACTTTATGGTCCTTTATTAAATAGTCTTATTATATAAAATACACCTTATGAATTCATCCAAGAAGTCACTTCTCAAAAGCTCTTCTAAGTTTAACTTAGTAAAATCATATCTAGGCAATAACAAATTTATAAAAAGCAGCCCCGGTGCATACTTGATATTCATTCAAATACTTGTTATATCAGCCCATTTAATTCCAAAATGGCCCTCATTAGAAAATTGGCCATTCATTTTAAAGTTATTGGCAATTATTATATTGATTAAAGGTATTTATCAAGTAATATATGCAATACTAGATCTAGGCAAATGCTTTAGTATAAGTCCATATCCTAATAAAAATTCTATTTTAGTAACCTATGGAGGTTATCATAAGTGTAGACATCCTATTTACAATGGTATTTGCCTGATATCATGTAGTATTTTTATATTTAATGGAAGTATTATACATTTATTTTTATTCTCTTTGTTAAGCATTATCCTCATAAAGAAAGCAAGATTAGAAGAAGTTAGGTTGAAGTTAATCCATGATCAATACACAAGCTATATGAAGGATACACCAGCAATATTTAACCGAATAAAATACTTTGATTGGAGAGATTGAAAGATGGATAAACATACTAACTATAACTTTAAGGAATAATGAATACTAAGAAATTTACATTTAAGCCAAATCATTACCCACTCGAACCAGGTATGCGTCTATTGGAAGCAAGTGCTGGTACAGGGAAGACATTCTCTTTGTCACATCTTGTCTTGCGTCTACTTACTGAAAAAGAATACTCAATGGAAGAGATTCTTGTTATTAGTTTTACAAAAGCAACAGCTTCTGAAATTCAAGCCAAGATATCTAGTCGATTACTTTTAGCACTAAAAGGACTCGAAAACATAAAAACCAATTCAAAAGTCGGTACACTTGATCAAGTCTTAATTGAATGGTTAGAATTAAACGCAAAAAAGAAGTCAACCAGATTGCGTTTGGCTGGCCAAATATTAAAAGCACTAGAAAGTATTGATCATGCAGATATAACAACCATTCATGGATTTTGCCGTCGAACTCTTCGGAGAGAATCCATTGCAATCGGATGTGATATAGACCCTGAGCAAATTTCAGAAGAAGATAATGAAAGATTAATGCATGAAATAATACATGAATACTGGAAAGAGCATATTTTAGGAATTAATCCATTACATTATAAAGGGCTACAAATGGCTGGCTTATCATTAGACAACCTATTTAGTAGCTTATCAAAAATTGATAATGATCCTAGTGTAGACTTTATAGTAGACGATCCGAAGATTAATAGCTCAACCGAACTATCTGATCAATTTGAAGGTTGGTTTAAAGAATGTTGGGAAAAATTCATTTTTCATTGGAATAAAGGAGGAGTTGATTTAGAAAAATACATTAGAAATCAATCATTGATCTGGAAAGAAATGGGTGTAGCAAACATAAAGCCCTTCTCTCCTAAACCTAGAAGAGATAGAGTATTAGAAATTACAGACTGGATTCTTAAATACACTATTTTTAAAAACAATCAAGAAACTAAGTTAACTCCAAGCTATTATGTTGTTCGGAGCAATCTATTACTTAAAGATTACTTTCACCCTGGTAAAATATCAGAAATTGAAGCCCGTAACGACCTTAAACAATCAATATCGCCATACTCTACTTTGCAATGTGCCATAGCTGAACTATGGGATAAGCCAGCGGAAATGACATGGAAACATGCATTAAGCTGGTGTAATCACAAACTAAAAGAAAGAAGGAGCAATTCCGGTATTATAAGTTATAGTGATCAACTAAAAGCTTTAGATCCGGGGGCAAATCAATTAAATGATATAACTAAAAATCAAATAACAAAGAAATTACAAGAAAGATATAAAGTAATCCTTATTGATGAGTTTCAAGATACAGATCCAGTTCAGTGGCGAATAATCAGTGAGGCCTTTAGTAAAAGCAATAATCATGTCCTCATTCTAGTAGGCGATCCAAAACAATCGATCTATAGATTTAGAGGTAGCGATCTTTCTACCTACTTAAATGCTAGAAAGAATGTAGATCGTATTGATTCATTATTGACAAACTACAGAGCAATCCCTGAGCTTGTAAGTGGTCTTAATACTCTAATGAAATGTGGCCTAAAGAATTCAAGTCTAGAAGTACCAACTTTATCATCCGCGACCAAGGCGAAAGAACATACCGCAACTCCTATTGAGATTCTTAACTTTGACGTTACGTCATCCACTACTAATAACTCAGGAGAAGAATTGCCATCGAAATCACTGGTAGAAGAATCTATCCCATCGATTGTAACTACTACTATTCTAAGACTTTTAAAGAACGAGGCATTGACAACTAATCTAGACGATATATGTGTTCTTGTTAATCGACATGATCAAGCGGAAAAGATACGCGATAATTTAGCAAAAGCAAATCTTCCAAGTAGACTAATAAATCAGGGTGATGTGCTAGAAAGCTTAGCCTCAGAATGTTTACAGATTTTTTTGGATTGCCTAGCATACCCTACTAAAATAGCTAATATAAAAAGATTAGCTGCCTCACCATTATTACAATGGGGACTGACTAAAATTCAATCATCAGATGAGAATGGTGATATTGATCAACTAGTAATTAAATGCAAGGACTGGGCACAGGGATTGCAAACAAAAGGTCTTCCTAATTGCTTGTCAGAACTTTTAGAAGGGGAGAATATAGCTAATTTATCTGAAAGGGGGAGACTGCTAGGGGATCTTCAACAATGTGCCGAGATTGTCCAAGAACAGATCCATATTGAAGGCTTAGATGCTCACCTAACTGCAAGGTGGCTAAGGCAACAATGCAATCGAGATCTAAAACATATACCAGAACTACGTCGACCTAATAGCGACATAGCAGAATCGGCTATAACAATAATCACCGTACATAGGAGTAAAGGACTTCAATACAAAACTGTAATCTGTCCATACCTATGGCAGGCTCCTCCTATTCCTAAAGGACCAATATGGCGTATCAAAGGTTCAGAAACCTGGTATTTCTCTCTTAACACAGATGGGGATAAGATGAAAACCATTTTAGAGAACTCAATCAATGAGTCAATAGAAGAATCTGAAAGGATTGCATATGTAGCCCTTACTCGTGCTCAAAATAAATTAATCGTAATCTGGAGCATGGCAACAAATCAAGCAAAGAATCCATTAAGATATCTATTCTTCGGAAAGGAAGAAGAAAATTACAACCAAAAAGAGCTTTCGATTAAAACCATGCAAAAATGGATAAAAGATCAAGATAAAAATATTACTATCAAGAACATAGAAATAAATAAAACTAATGATTTTTGGTCCTCAACCAACAGCTCTGAACAATTAAGTATTGGTCCAACTCCAGAAAGAGCATTAGATCAAAGCTGGGGAAGGTATAGTTACTCAAAATGGATTTCGTCTGCTACAGACAAATATGCTTATCCTCAAAGCCCTAGGATATCAGAAGAGGGTAAAGACACAGAGCAAATTGAACTCAGAGCAAAAGATGTAGACAGTAATCAATTCGTCTCACAGTTAGTAGATGTTAAATATTCACAGAGTCCACTGGCAGAGTTTCCACGTGGTCCAGTAGCAGGCGACTGCCTCCATAGAATACTTGAAAAATTAGATTTCTCGCTTCCTATAACAGATCCTAAAACAGCGAGCTTGATTGAGGATGAACTGCGCAAGAGTTCAATAAGCATTGATATGAAAAGCAATGTAAAGGATGCATTAAAGAGAGTCTTAAGTGTGCCTCTTGGAGGAGCCCTAGGTAATCTTCAATTAAAGCAACTTAATAGCAATAGATGTATTAGCGAGCTGAAGTTTGATCTCTCTCTATCGATTAATGATAATGCCATCAAGTCAATTGACATATATAAGGCATTTAGAAAGAATCCTGACTCCAAATTTGGGAAAATTTATCCTAAAAAGCTTATTGACTTAAATATATCAAGCAAGGGTTTCTTCACAGGTTCAATAGATCTAATTTTTTACGATAAGGATAACTTTAAAGAAGCTCGTTGGTGGTTAATTGACTGGAAGAGCAACTGGATAGGTAATGATATGGAAGATAGTAAATCAATAAATTGCAGTCCTGATAACTATAGTCAAAAAAATATGTATAAACAAATGATTGAGCATCATTATCCTCTTCAGGCACACCTATACTTAGTAGCATTACACAGATATCTTAATTGGAGGTTAGTTGATTACAATCCCTCCAAACATTTAGGTGGATATGTCTATATCTTCCTAAGAGGAATACCGAAGACTAAAGAAATCTCAAGTTATAATTTAAAGAGCAAGGTTCCAGGTATATTTCTGGAAGAGGCACCTATCGAAAGAATATTGGCATTAGATAAATTAATGGATGGTACAAAATAATGATCAATACTGAGTTAAGCAGTTCACAAGAAAATTTAACTAATATGATAAGTGAAGTTCTGAAATCCAGAATTCCACCTAAGAATCCCTCTGAATATAAATATTTACAAGATTTTATCAGATTATTGATGGAAGCACTTGATAGAGGGGAGCTATCTATAGCAGTAAATGAACAGACAATTTGTAGAGAACTAAACACTAAGGGGGGGGCAGCTAAACACCTCAAGGCATTACAAAATAGCGGTTGGATTGAAGGAGATAATTCTCCAATGGTATTCCATGACAATCGACTAAGCTGGAGACGTTGGCATGAAGAAATGCATAGTGTTATAGACAATCTAAAATCCAGATCACATAAAACACCTTTTTATAGTTTAAATAACAAACAAACAATCATTTCTGAGGATTATTCAACGCTAAATTCCGAACAAATCTCTGCTGTAAAAGCTATAGCTAATAATAATTTGATTCTCCTTAGTGGCGGTCCAGGGACAGGGAAAACTAGCACCATTATTCAAATGTTGATTAAGGCACTATTAATCAAGTGCGATTTAAAGATTGGTTTAGCTGCTCCTACAGGGAAAGCAACTAGACGATTAGAAGAAGCCATACAAAAAGCTGGCCTTAGTTTAAAAAGCAATCTCAAAATCAATTTGTCAAGAATACCATGCTTAACTCTTCACCGATGGCTTCAGGCTATTGAGAGTGGGTTCTTGAAATGCAAAACAAATCCATTGCAATTAGATATTTTAATTGTAGATGAAATGTCTATGGTAGATCTTTCATTAATGCATGGCTTGCTAAATGCGCTGCCAGAAGAAAGTCAGTTAATTTTAGTTGGAGATCCAGACCAATTACCACCTATAGGGGAAGGCGCAGTATGGCATACATTACATGAAAAGGATACTTTAAACAGATTTAATCATTGCTCAATCCATCTAACAAAGCTTTACCGAAACAAAGGTGTACTAGCTGATTTAGCAATTAGTGCAAGAGGGAATGAATTATCTACTTTTTTAAATAATCTCATAAACCTACCACCTTCAACGAAGCTAAAAGTCATCTCATCAACGAAAGAGAGTATCCCTCTACATATAATCACTACAATACGTCAGCATCAAAATCAATTAAGTGAATTAACTAAAGAATTAGATTCAATTGATACATCGAACACTCAAGTCCCTGTTACTTCAACAAGCTATAAATATGCAGAAGATCTACTTGGCTATCTAGAAAAGTTAATTGTTTTGTCTCCTAAGCGATATGGATTATGGAGTGTTGATCATATCCACAAAACACTATTAGGAAACAGATTGGGTGAGGGAGTGCTTAGTTGGCCTGAGGGGACGCCAGTAATATGCACTCGAAATCAGTATGATCTTAACCTAGCAAATGGAGACATTGGTGTGATTATTGGTACTAATGAGAAGAAACGTCTTTTGTTTAGAGTTAATACTAATGAAGGGAAAAACAACTTAAAATTGATTCATCCATTAAGGGTAACAAAGATAGATCCAGCTTTAGCCATAACAATACATAAATCTCAAGGGAGTGAAGCCAACCATGTTATCTGCCTATGGCCAAATACAATAAACACCAAAAACGTCCATAAAAGCGAATTTATGATCAATGAAGATTACGAAAGAAAATTAATTTATACAGCCATCACAAGAGCAAAAGCTAGATTAGATATTGCTATATGCCATGAAGATACAGAAGATAATAAGAATGAAGTGGATTCTAGGACTGACAAAATGATAGATTAAAATGATCCCTTTAATAAGGTGAGTCAACAAAGTGCGGTTAATGCCGATTGGAGGTTGTCTGCCTGATTTTCAAGGGATATCAGGTGTGCAACTTATTTAAATGACTAAACCCAATCCTAATGATGAATCACCCTCTTCAAATATTGAAGAAGAATCACAAAATACATTCATAAATGAAGGGGAAATTCTCAATAGTGAATTAGATGATTCCCTAAAAGCATCAAATAAGAAGAAAAAAACTTCTGATGGTTTTAACTGCTTTGGGTTTAGTGAAGATCTAATAAAAACCTTATATAACAAAGGTTATAAGGAACCAACCCCTATACAAAAAGCTGCAATACCAGAATTAATGCTGGGGCGTGATTTACTTGGGCAAGCCCAAACGGGTACTGGTAAAACTGCTGCATTCGCTTTACCATTGCTAGAAAGAATTAATAACAAAGAAAGAAATCCACAGGTTTTGGTTCTGACTCCTACTCGTGAACTTGCTATGCAAGTAGCAGATTCATTCCGAGCATATTCAGAAGGACATCCCAATATAAATATACTTGCTCTATACGGAGGGTCCGATTTTAGATCACAAATCTATTCGCTTAAACGAGGTATAGAAATAGTAGTAGGAACTCCTGGGCGAGTTATGGATCACATTCGACAGGACACATTGAGACAGGAAGGACTTCAATGCTTAGTACTAGATGAAGCAGATGAGATGTTAAGAATGGGCTTTATTGATGATATCGAATGGATTCTTGAGCAGTTGCCAAATGAACGTCAGATGGTTTTTTTCTCTGCGACAATGCCGACAGAAATAAGAAGGCTTTCTAAAAGATACCTGAAAGATCCAGCCGAAATTACTATTAAGTCAAAAAAGAAAGAAGCACAACTTATAAAGCAAAAATATATTATTGTTCAAAATAGCTATAAACTTGAGGTATTAAAGCGTGTACTTGAACTAAGTTTTGGTGAAGCTGTGATAATTTTTGCCAGGACCAAAGTAATTACTTTAAAGCTCGCAGAAAGCCTAGAGGCCTCCAATCATAATGTGGCTGTGCTCAATGGGGATGTGCCCCAGAATCTTAGAGAAAGAACGGTTGAAAGGCTAAGGCAAGGGGGAATAGATGTTTTAGTTGCTACTGATGTGGCAGCTAGAGGCTTGGATGTAGAGCGGATAGGACTTGTCATCAATTATGATATGCCTTTTGACTCTGAAGCATACGTACATAGGATAGGACGTACTGGTAGGGCCGGCAGAAGTGGAGAAGCGATTCTTTTTATCAATCCTAGAGAAAGATCCTATTTAAGCAATCTAGAAAGAGCCGTAGGACAAACCATAGAAAGGATGGAAATCCCTACTAACGACATTATTAATAAACATAGAATCAAAAAAATCAAGAGTGATCTAATCGAAAAAGCCTCAAAGGAAAGAAATGCTAATGAGCAAGACATTATGATAAAAGATATTTTTGAAGAAATCGAGAATGAACTAGAGATAACACCTCAAGAAATTGCACTAGCTGCTATAAATCTTTCTTTAGGGGAGACTCAATTATTAGCAGATACAGATGAGAGTTGGATATATCAAGCCGACAAACATCGTAGTACACATGATCGTCGCGATAGTCGAAACAAAAATCAACGAAGAAATAATCGAGATGTCAGAGCAAATGATAAAGATAAAGAACGATTCAGGGTAGAAGTTGGTCATCGTGACAGAGTAAAGCCAGGAAACATCGTGGGGGCTATTGCAAACGAGTCTGGTTTAAATGGTCGGATGATTGGTAGGATTCAGATTTTTGATAGCTATAGCCTTGTTGATTTACCAAAAGGAATGCCTACGAATGTATTCAACAATCTCAAAAGAGTAAAAGTTATGAATAAAGAGCTAAACATTGTTCGTCAGCCATAGCCAGTGCAAGTTGAATATCAATGAATATAGTCAAGTATAATGATTAAGCTTTTACTTAATATAATAGTTGTTTATGCTTCTGGATTTCACCAACAAGTTTTAGCAGAAGACTTAAACTTAATTATAAAGAAATTTTGCATGGAAAGTTTCAACCAAGAGATGATAGCTTCTGGGTATCAAGAAAACAAACAAGTAGGAAGTCAAATATGCAATTGTTTTGTATATGAAATAAACAATGGGAATACTATCGGTCAAGCACGCAAGACGTGCAAAGAGGATGCTCTTAAAACAGTTGATTTACAAAAAACAAATTTGCTATGAACAAGAAGCCTAATAAGAAATTAAATAGCAATCCATTGTTTAGACTTGCCAGGAACCAATCAAAGCAAAAACAATTAATCATATATGCAATTATATGTTCAGTTCTAAATAAGTTATTTGATCTTGCACCACCAGTCTTAATAGGCGTATCTATAGATGTAGTAATAAGAGAGAAAAATTCATGGTTAAGCAATTTTGGCTATCAAGCTGTACCTTCTCAACTGGCAATACTTGCTATTGCTTCATTCCTTATATGGAGTGCAGAATCATTCTTTGAATACCTCTATGGATTGCTATGGAGGAACCTTGCCCAAAGCACTCAACATAATCTAAGAATACAAGCCTATAATCATCTACAAAAACTAGAGATGTCATTCTTTGAGAGTGATAGTTCGGGCAGGTTACTAGCGATATTAAATGATGATATTAACCAATTAGAACGATTTTTAGATCATGGAGCAAATCAATTGCTCCAATTGGTTGTAACTGTGATTACAGTTGGTACTACAATGGCATTTCTAGCTCCAAATGTTGCAATATTTGCTTTTATACCTATCCCAGTAATCCTTTTTGGATCTATTAAATTTCAAAAGAAATTAGCTCCTAGATACAAAGATGTTAGGGAAAAAGCTGGAGACATAGCAGCTCGCTTAAGCAATAATCTTGGCGGGATTTTAACTATTAAGAGTTTCACAACTGAGTCATGGGAAGTTGAGCGTCTGAAATTAGACAGTTATGCATATCAAAAGAGCAATACTGAAGCGATAAAGTTTTCTGCTGCGTTTATACCATTAATTCGCTTCGCGATTTTATTTGCATTCCTTGCAATTCTAATTATTGGAGGCTTACAAGCCTGGCAAGGGACCCTAGAAGTTGGAATTTATAGTTTTCTAGTATTTATAACCCAAAGACTTCTTTGGCCATTAACGACACTGGGGCATGTACTAGATGAATATCAAAGATCTATGGCATCTACTAATAGAGTCCTAAATCTAATAGATAAACCAATTACAATTTCTGGAGGAAATCTTAGAATTAGCCCCAACCAAGTAAAAGGCGAAATAAGTTTTAAAAATGTTTATTTCAAGTATAGAGATAGGGGATCCCTTCTTAATAACTTCAATTTAAATATATCTGCCGGAAGCACTATAGGGATTGTAGGATCAACAGGTTCTGGCAAAAGTAGTTTAGTTAAATTAATTCTAAGATTGTATGCAATAAACTCAGGAACCATAGAAATTGATGGAGTTGATATAGAGAAAATTAATCTTAATGACTTACGTAAATTAATATCCCTTGTGAGTCAAGAAGTATATCTTTTTCATGGAACAATTAGAGAAAATATTTCATATGGAAATGACAAAGCAACATTAAGTCAAATCATAGATGCAGCAAAACTATCAGAGGCATCTGAGTTTATTGATAAACTTCCTGATAGATATAATACCCTTGTAGGAGAAAGAGGGCAAAGATTATCAGGAGGGCAATGTCAAAGGATAGCATTAGCTAGGGCTATTCTAAAAAATGCACCAATACTAATTCTAGATGAAGCAACAGCTTCTGTAGACAATGAAACAGAAGCAGCCATTCAAAGATCATTATCAAAAATAACAGCTAATAGAACAACTTTAGTTATTGCACATAGACTAAGTACTATTAAGAATGCAGATCAAATAGTTGTTTTAGAGAAAGGCAAGATTGTGGAATCAGGAACTCATGAGTCTTTATTGCAAATGAATGGGGTTTACTCTGAGCTCTGGAATGTTCAAGTCGGTTGATTTATATGCCAAACTAATATTCTGTCTTTTAAAGGGTACTTTCCTAAATAAAAAATCTAAAAGAAGTTATTACACGTTGGAATAAACGATCAACTTTATTCCAACGAAGATCATTCGTACCAGCTGCAAAAGTAAATAATGAGCCTCTATCAACAACAACAGTAGCAATTTCATGCCGGTCTTTATCTGGAAGGTGAATTAAATATTCAATATCGTAAAAAACATGATTACCCTCGTCCCGTGATCTTGCATCAAGTAGCTCAGCCTGTCTTTCTCCACCATTAGGTGCTAATAATTCATTCATCAATCTTTCTCCAACTTCTAAAGGAGTACCAATATTTTCCAGCTCAATATCAGAAGAAACATCTGATACAACCAAACTCAACGTTTCATCGCTATTAATTAGATCATGAAAGACAATTTCAGGTCCGCCTTGAAGCGCAATGCGTGTCCATCCTGTTGGATAAAAGAAGCCATATCGACCATCACTGCTTTGAAAGCCTTCTAAGCCAGCTGTCCCATTGGAACTACAAGCTCCTAAGGAAAAAATAACAACTAGCAATAAGAGTGCTCGTAAGAAGGGTTTGAAAAAAGCTCTCATTGATTTTTCTTTAATTAGAAACCTTTGTGAACAATGTACTTACTTACAGAAGAATTAGTAAATTTCACTTAAATGACGTAAGAGTGTTTAAATTCTATATATCTGCCTTAAAACTCTGAGCAATTTCACTAGACCGCTTGCTCATCTTATAGATCAATTCGAACAACTTCCAGGAATTGGCCCTAGGACAGCACAACGACTTGCTTTGTATTTACTTCGTCAACCTGAAGACAAGGTAAAGGTTTTTGCAACGGCCCTATTAAGTGCCAGAAACAAAGTAGGAGAATGTCAAAAATGTTTTCATCTCACAGCAAACAACGAGTGTGAAATTTGTCTTAATTCACAAAGGGACTCTTCTTTAATATGTGTCGTAGCAGATTCAAGAGATTTACTTGCATTAGAAAGAACACGTGAATTTAAAGGGCTATACCATGTCCTTGGAGGGCTTATATCTCCTATGGATGGTATTGGACCGGAATTATTAAATATCTCTGCATTAGTTAAAAGAGTTTCAAGTGAAAACACAAAAGAAGTCATACTTGCACTTACGCCTAGCGTTGAAGGTGACACAACAAGTCTTTATATATCACGACTCCTAAAAGCTTTTGTAAAAGTCACAAGAATTGCATATGGTTTACCAGTTGGCAGTGAACTTGAATATGCTGATGAAGTAACTCTTACAAGAGCCATAGAAGGTCGCCGTGAGATAGAATGAATACATTAAAGAAATGACTAGAAGTTCTAAACCAACTAGATATACACAAATCAAACCAAAAGAAAGGTTGCCTGAATGGATACAACCTTCTATAGGGAAAGCCTCTCAATTAGAGAATGTTCAAAACTTAGTTAAAAAATATAGGTTACACACAATATGTGAGGAGGGACGTTGTCCTAACCGAGGAGAATGCTATGCATCAGGAACCGCGACCTTCTTACTTGGTGGATCGATTTGCACCAGAAGTTGTGCTTTTTGCCAAGTAGAAAAAGGTCTCTCACCAGAAAGAATTGATCCACATGAGCCAGATCGTATAGCTCAAGTGGTATTTCACCTAAAACTAAAGTATGTAGTTCTTACCTCTGTAGCAAGAGACGATCTTAGTGATCATGGTGCCATATTATTTACAAAGACAATTGATGCAATAAGAAAATTATCTCCGAAAATATCTATAGAAGTTCTTACGCCTGACTTTTGGGGTGGATATGTAGACGAGCTAAAAGCAGTAGAAGCACAAAGGCATAGACTTAAGACAGTACTTAAAGCTAAGCCTGTTTGCTTAAATCACAATATTGAAACTGTAGAGCGCTTACAAAAAGAAGTTCGCAGAGGGGCAACTTATAAGAGGTCTCTTGATTTACTTCGCACTTCTAGTGAGATAGATAAAAACATACCAACTAAATCAGGCTTAATGCTCGGCCTAGGCGAAACCCGTGAAGAGATTATCAAAGTCCTTAAAGACTTACGTTCAGTCAATTGTCAACATGTAACCATTGGTCAGTACTTACGACCTTCTCTTTCGCATTTACCTGTACAAAGATATTGGCATCCCCAAGAGTTCCTGAATCTCGAAATAATTGCAAAGGGACTTGGCTTTAGCAAAGTAAATAGTGGGCCATTAGTAAGAAGTAGCTATCATGCAGATCAAGGCTAGTTGATTGATCCCAAATTCAAACTACTCTCCCAAAGTGTCTTGCTATGTTTATAAATATAAGCACAATCTCCAACCATTAGGCTGCCAGCTCCTCCCCAAACCATTCTAAAAGGTAAATCCAAAGCAGAGCTCCCAACCTCCCTCGTAACACTAAAGCCTCGCATTCTAAAATACCTAAGCAATGTGTCATGTTGTTCCTTTTCATCATTAATTGCAAGTAATCTGGCTTTTCTACAAGGAGTTTCTTCAAGTGCCCAAGCCATTGTTGAAGCCCAAATTAAATTCCCAACTCCGCTTGGAGCATTCTTGCTAACTTGCATGGTGTCGAGCTGTAATCCACTGATACTGTTGTAAGCCCATCCTTTCATCTCTCCATAAAGTTTCACCTTCTCAGGAGTTACGTATTTACCTACAACTAATCTAAGAGTCCACAAATTAAGGGGGCGTCTCAATTGAACTCTTAACAAAAGCCCTGCTTTAGCAGATTGACACTCTAATGAACTTAAAAGGTTGCCAGTCATGCACTAGGCCAAATTGAATTCCCGGGTAGACGTTCTTGAAGCTGTTTAATATGTTTTTGTCTTTCCTTAAAACGATCTCTATCATCATCACTAAATACATTCTCACAATGGTGGCATTGAATCCCAGGTAAGTAGTTGGATTTTTGTCTGTCTTCTGGGGAAAGAGGCATCCCACATGCAAAGCAAAGTCTATGTTCACCTGGCGTAAGCTTATGATTCAAAGCAACTCTGTGATCAAAAACAAAACACTCACCATCCCATCGACTTTGATCTTCTGGTACTTCAGCTAAATATCGAAGAATTCCACCACGTAAATGATAAACCTCCGGTACACCTTGTTGTTTTAAAAACGATGTAGCTTTTTCACATCGGATACCACCCGTACAAAACATAGCAATCCTATTGTGCTTCTTTTCTTGTAAGAGTTTATCAAGATTCCTCCTAGCCCACTCAGGGAATTCACGGAAAGTATCTGTATGAGGATTTAAAGATCCCTGAAATGATCCTATGGAAACCTCATATTCATTACGCATATCTATCACCAATGTCAGCGGGTCATCAATAAATTCATTCCATTGATCTGGTTCTACATATTTACCTACAGTTTTTCGTGGATTAACTCCATCTATTCCCATAGTAATAATCTCTCTTTTTTTACGAGCTTTAAATCGCCTAAATGCTTGTTTAGAAGTAAAACTAATTTTTACCTCCATAGAGTCATCAAGAACTAATGAATTTAACTTTCTTCGCATGATTTGTATCCCATGAGAAGGGCCACAAATAGTACCATTAATCCCTTCTAAAGCAACGAGAATAGTTCCTCTAACATTATATTTATCAGCTATATCTACTAGCTCCCGTAATATTGTTGGAATTGTCTCATCTTCAATAGGTGAGAAACTATAAAATGCTGCAACCATTAAGCGATTGCCAACATCCTTTTCTTTTGTTTTGATAATCATATTAATTCCAGTTAGCCGAAACTCCTGCAGAAGCAAGCAACTCTTTATCAGCTATAACTGAAGGATTACTAGTCGTCAACAAAGATTCTCCGTAAAAAATTGAATCTGCACCTGCAAGTAAGCAAAGAATTTGTGACTCTTTAGTTAATTGTTCTCTACCAGCACTAAGCCGCACTCGACTTTTAGGCATAAGAATTCTTGCGACAGCAACCATTCTCACCATTTCTAGTGGGTCAATCATCTGAAGGTCTTCCAAAAGTGTTCCTTCTACAGGAACCAAAGCATTAATAGGGACACTCTCTGGATGAGGATTCATTGTCGAAAGGACCCTTAACAAAGAGGCCCTGTCCTGGACAGTCTCACCCATTCCTATAATCCCTCCGCAACAAATAGTTATACCAGCGGTACGAACTCTATTTAGTGTTTCTAATCGATCCTCATATGTTCTTGTGGTAATGATACTTTCATAATATTCAGGACTTGTATCGAGATTATGATTGTAAGCATTTAAACCAGCTTCTGCCAAACGTGAAGCTTGCGTATCACTAAGCATTCCTCCTGTTACGCATGCCTCTAAACCTAAACTCCTAACCCCCCTAACCATTTCCAACATGGCTTCAAAAGGTTTGCCGTCTCGAATTTCTCTCCAGGCCCATCCCATACAAAATCGATCTGCACCTGCTGCCTTGGCTGCCTTAGCTTGCTCCAAAACTCCCTTTACATCAAAGTCAGATTGACTAGAAACATCACTTGAGTTATGCATTGACTGAGAGCAATAAGCACAGTCCTCTTCGCATCCTCCTGTCTTAACGCTCAAAAGAGATGCCAATTGAACTTTATATCCTGGGTTAATTGATCTATGTACTATTTGTGCTTGCCAAAGAAGATCTATTAAAGGTTTTTGGAATAGATCTTCAATCTCATCTAAGGTCCAATCAAATCGGATTTGGACCTCATTGGAAATATTTAATGGAGCATCTAGCAAGGTCATGAAAAGCTAGGGTTTTGCAGTCTATGACTGTCTATCATTGAATCTACACCGCCAAAACGTCTGCTTCTTGATTGATAATCAAGAAGCGCATTTGTTAAAGAGACAGAGTCAAAATCTGGCCATAATGTGTCAGTAACATGTATCTCTGAATAAGCCAATTGCCAAAGTAAAAAGTTACTGATGCGTCTTTCTCCACTTGTACGAATAAGAAGATCAGGATCAACATGACTAGATGTGGATAATTCTCTTGCAAAAGATTCTTCATCGATAAGAGAAGGATCCAAGGTTCCATCTGCTGCTCTCTGAGCTAATCTCTGGGCAGCCATTACAAGTTCACGTCTTCCTCCATAATTCGTACAAACATTAAATTGAATACCATTATTAGCTGCTGTAAGATCTGTTGCCTCTTTTATATGGCCTTGTAATCTACTGGGAAGTTTACCTAAATCACCAAGAAAACTAATTCGAACCTTTTCTAAATTCAAAGCTTCGATTTCTTTTTTTAGTACACGCTCAAAAAGAGTCATTAAAAAATTGACTTCTTCTTTTGGCCTAGACCAATTCTCTGTTGAAAAGGCATAAACAGTCAAAACACGTATATTCCAGTCACTACATAAACGTAAGGTTCTTTTGAGAGCATCAACTCCTGCTTTGTGTCCCATTGCTCTAGGCAATTTCCTTGCATTAGCCCATCTACCATTACCATCCATAATGATGGCTATATGCTCCGGCATTCGAGAGGGGTCTAGGGTGCAAGGCAAAGGAACAACAAAAGATTGCTTATCAGTTCGAATTGCAGAAGGACTTGTCATTTCAGATATTGTTATTTTTGATCAGAAGACAAATCGGATTGAGCTTGCTTAGGGGACTCAGTCAAACTATAAGATATCGACTTCGATGAACCACTAGAAGATTGTGATTGTTTCGAAACGACTGTGCCAGATGAAGCATTCATTAGATCCTTAAGCAGATCTAACAACCTACTACTAGTAATTGGTCTTTCAAGACGTCCCTGATTAGCCAAAGACAATGTTCCAGTCTCTTCTGAAACTACTACACAAATACATCTATCAAATCTTTCTGTAATACCTAGAGCTGCAAGATGCCTAGTTCCATAACGACTGATGCTTTGTCTAGATAGAGGCAAAATTACACCTGCAGAAATAATTCTGTTGCCTTTAAGTAAAACAGCTCCATCATGCAAAGGGGTTTCTAAAGCAAAAAGATTTAACAACAATTCTGTTGAAAATTTTGCATCAATTGGTACACCTGCATATAAAAAGTCCTCTGGTCTTAAATCACTTCCCATATCAAGCACTATTAGTGCACCTCTCCTTTTTTGTGAAAGTCTTCCTGCTGCCTCAGATAATTGAGTAATTGTATTTGTAGTTGCCTGAAATTCCTTCTGAGTATTACCTAAAAGGACAGCCAACCTACCTGTTCCCAATAATTCCATCAATCTCCTCAATTCTCCTTGCCATAAAATCGCCAAAGATAATGAGCAAGCCAGAACCAATGCATCTATTACCTTTGAAGTGATAGGAAGATTTTCAAATCGTTGGACAAACCAGGCAAGTGAGACAAGAAACAAATACCCTCTAAGCAGCCAAAGGGTTCTCGGTTCTTTTACTCTTGAGAAAAGTAATATGCCAAGTGCAGAAGCAAATAATGCGTCCAGCAAAAAGCGCAGATTTATTAACCACCAAAAATTCAATCATCCTCCCCAATCCCCTCTTAACTTAACTAACCTTTTGAAATAAAGCGATCTGGGAGAATATCATTTCGCAATAGATCTTCAGGCAATTCCCTTCTGTGAATTAATTCAGCCTGATTATCAGCAACTATAATTGCAGCGGGTTTAGGGATTCGATTGTAATTTGAACTCATTGAAAAATTGTATGCACCTGTAGAAAAAACAGCTAAAACATCGCCAGTACTACAACTCGGTAAAGGGTAATTGTTAAGCAAAACATCTCCCGACTCACAATGCTTGCCTGCAATGGTAACTATTTCAGTTGGTTTATCCAGTGGTTTATCAACAAGAAGAGCAGTGTAATCAGATTGATATGTGATGGGACGTGGATTATCACTCATGCCACCATCAACTGAAAAATATGTTCTTATACCAGGAATATGTTTTTTAGAACCAAGTCTATACAAAGTCAAGCCAGCTGTTCCAACTATTGAACGACCAGGCTCACACATTAAAAGAGGTAATTCAAGGGATCTCTTCTGACAAGCCTTAGCAACTTCTAAAGCAACAACTTCTACCCAAGAACTAATTGAAGGCGGGTCATCAGATGAAATGTATCTTATTCCAAGTCCACCTCCAACATTTAAGATTTTTAGTGGGTGGCCAAATTGTCTTCCGATTTCAAGTTTTTCAGCCATAATCTCAGCCAAATCTCTATGTGGTTGAACTTCAAATATTTGGGAACCAATATGAGCATGCAATCCTATTAATTCCGCCCATTTAATATCCTTTAAATCAATGAAAATACTTTCTAATTCATCGGGGTCAAAACCAAACTTACTATCGATATGTCCTGTTTTAATATATTCATGAGTGTGGCATTCAATCCCAGGTGTAAACCTCAGCAAAAGCTTTGCTTTCTTTTCTTTTCCCTGAACTATTTCTTTTAATTGATCTATATCATATTTATTATCTATTACAATCGTCGCATTATTCTTATAAGCTAAAAGCAATTCATTCCTAGACTTATTGTTACCATGAAAAACAATCTTTTCTCCTGTTAATCCACCTCTTAAAGCTGTAATTAATTCCCCTTCAGAAACAACATCAATGCCCAAGCCCTCTGATGCAATTATGCTACTTAAAGTCAAAGAACTATTTGCTTTGGAAGCATATAAAGGAAGAGATTCCCCTGGATAGCTTTTTATTAATGACTCTCGATACTCTCTGCAGGATCTTCTTATTGTAAATTCATCCAATAAATAAAGTGGTGTCCCATATTCCTCCGCCAGTTCACTAAGCACACAACCGCCCACAGTTAATCTGTCTTTAGAGTCCAATTGAGTAGTAAGCGGGGCTATATTCTTATTAGGACTAGCTTGATCCTGATGTTTCTCAAAATTTCGCAAAGAAGGCATATCAAACAATCAATTTTGGAGTTGAATTACTAGTCTATTTACTTATAGGCTTAATCATGTAAGGCAAAAAAAAATGAATAAAAAAGAATTATATCTGGAGCCAAAGATCATCAAACTAGGACTTGAAGATCTAAATAGCTGTATCAAATTAGATTTAAAAACCTTTAATGGTATTTGGAATGCTAAGCAGTGGAAGAATGAATTGTCAGATCAAGAAAGAATCTGCTTAGGTGCAATTAATGGAAAACAATTGATAGCATTAGGTTGTGCTTGGCTAGTATTAGATGAATTAAACATCACTCTAATAGGAGTTGACCCTTTTTATCAAAGGATGGGGATAGGCACCTTAATAGTTTCTTCATTACTAAAAGCAGGACAAGATGCCGGTGCAAATCAAATATTTATAGAAGCAAGAAAAACGAATATCTCAGCTAAGTTATTTTACAAAAATCTTGATTTTACAGAAGTTGGCTATAGGCCAAATCTATATAAAGATGGAGAAGAGGGGAGGCTTTTTCATCGAAATTGCAAAATTGATACTTAAATCCTGTATAAAAAACCACAGGATTTTATACCTTTCAAAGAAATTAAACGGATTCTAAAAGCTCATATCAAATTACGGTTTATACGAAAGCTAACTACTCACACATTCTCATCTCAATACTGATAAATTAGAGTTAAATGCATCTGGCCTAGATCACATATGTTCGAAAGGTTTACCGAAAAGGCCATCAAAGTAATCATGTTGGCCCAAGAGGAGGCTAGGCGCCTTGGCCATAATTTTGTTGGGACTGAACAAATCCTCTTAGGATTAATAGGGGAGGGAACTGGTGTTGCAGCAAAAGTCTTGAAATCAATGGGTGTCAATTTAAAAGATTCAAGAGTAGAAGTTGAAAAAATAATAGGTCGAGGTTCAGGCTTTGTAGCAGTGGAAATTCCATTTACACCACGTGCGAAAAGAGTTTTAGAACTTTCATTAGAGGAGGCCAGACAACTAGGTCACAACTACATAGGGACAGAGCATCTATTACTTGGTCTTATTAGAGAAGGTGAAGGTGTTGCCGCAAGAGTTATGGAAAATCTTGGCGTAGATCTTACTAAAGTTAGAACGCAAGTTATAAGGATGCTTGGTGAAACAGCTGAAGTTGCAGCAGGAGGAGGAACTGGGAAAAGTTCAGCAAAAACAGCAACTCTTGATGAATTTGGAACAAACCTAACTAAATTAGCTAGCGAATCTAAGCTTGATCCTGTTGTTGGCAGGCATGACGAAATTGATAGAGTTATACAAATTCTTGGCAGAAGAACAAAAAACAATCCAGTTCTTATAGGTGAGCCTGGCGTAGGCAAAACTGCAATAGCAGAGGGCTTAGCACAACGAATTCAACAAGGAGATATACCAGATATACTTGAAGAAAAAAGGGTTTTAACTTTAGACATAGGGTTACTTGTTGCAGGGACTAAATATCGAGGTGAATTTGAAGAACGACTAAAAAAAATAATGGAAGAAATAAAATCTGCAGGAAATGTAATTCTAGTTATAGACGAGGTTCATACTCTTATAGGAGCAGGTGCAGCAGAAGGAGCTATAGATGCTGCTAATATTCTTAAGCCTGCATTGGCAAGAGGCGAACTTCAATGTATTGGTGCTACAACTCTTGATGAATACAGAAAGCATATAGAGAGAGATGCTGCACTGGAAAGACGCTTCCAACCTGTAATGATAGGAGAGCCTTCAATCGAAGACACAATTGAAATCCTTAGAGGACTAAGAGAAAGATATGAACAACATCATCGACTTAAAATAACTGATGAAGCTTTAAATGCTGCCGCCAACCTCGGTGATAGATATATATCAGACAGATTCTTACCTGACAAAGCAATAGACTTGATTGACGAAGCGGGAAGTCGTGTCAGACTTCTAAATTCAAAACTCCCACCAGAAGCCAAGCAAGTTGATAAAGAATTAAGAAAAATACAAAAAGAAAAAGAAGAAGCAGTAAGAGAACAAGATTTCACACAGGCTGGTGAACTAAGAGAAAAAGAGGTTGATTTAAGGAATCAAATAAGATCAATTTTAGATAGTTCAAAGCAAGAAAATGTTGCATCTAATAAAGAAACTTCCACACTATTAACAGAAACAAAAACTGAAAATATTGAATCGAAAGATACTACTTTAGGAAATAATATGCCTCTAGTGAATGAAGAAGATATTGCTCATATAGTTGCATCTTGGACTGGTGTACCAGTTCAAAAACTTACAGAAAGTGAATCAGTAAAATTATTAAACATGGAAGAGACGCTTCATCAAAGGTTAATTGGACAAGACGAGGCAGTAAAATCAGTTTCTAAAGCAATAAGAAGAGCAAGAGTCGGTCTTAAAAATCCTAATAGACCTATCGCTAGTTTCATATTCTCTGGCCCAACTGGTGTTGGTAAAACAGAGCTCACCAAGGCTTTAGCTGCATATTTCTTTGGCAGCGAAGAGGCGATGATTCGTCTTGACATGTCAGAGTTTATGGAAAGACATACAGTTAGCAAACTAATTGGATCCCCTCCAGGATATGTAGGTTTTAATGAAGGTGGACAGCTAACAGAAGCAGTTAGAAGACGACCCTACACTGTTGTTTTATTTGATGAAATAGAGAAAGCACATCCAGACGTATTTAACCTTCTACTTCAATTGCTAGAGGAAGGTCGCCTAACTGACTCAAAAGGAAGAACAGTAGATTTTAAGAATACACTCATAATTATGACTTCAAACATAGGTTCAAAAGTCATTGAAAAAGGTGGTGGCGGCCTAGGCTTTGAACTTGATGGTGAGAATCCTGAGGATAGTCAATATAATCGAATCAAATCCCTTGTAAATGAAGAGCTCAAGCAATATTTTAGACCAGAGTTTCTAAACAGATTGGACGAGATAATTGTCTTTAGGCAATTAACTAGAGAAGAAGTGAAAGATATAGCAGAAATAATGCTAAAAGAAGTCTTCTTAAGAATAAAAGATAAAGGAATCACTCTTTCTGTATCAGAAGCTTTCAAGGAAAGACTCGTAGAAGAAGGGTATAACCCTTCTTATGGAGCTCGTCCACTAAGAAGAGCTGTTATGAGATTGTTAGAAGATAGCCTTGCAGAAGAATTCTTATCAGGGAAAATTAAAGATGGTGATTACGCGGAAGTTGATATAGATGAAAATAAGAATGTAGTTGTCAAACATATTGACGAAAATACTATTAAACCCCAATTAGCAACAGCAGGTATATAAAAATCAAACCAAACAGATTATATATATAAATAGACATGCAAGATAAAAACTATTTGCATAATATTTCGCCCGAGAAAGTAATTAGAGGGGAAAGTGCATGGTCAGAAGCAAAAAATCTTATCCCTAGTATATGTAAGAGACCACTTTTGTTAGGAAGAAGTAAATCAACATCCTCAATAAGAGAATCAATTGCATCGGATTTAAAATCAATTGGAGTAGATGTTTATCAAGAAGAGTTAGCATATGATTGCTGTGAAATTGATATAAAAAGAATATGCCAAATAATTTTAACTATGGATTGTGATGGGATAATTGCTTCAGGAGGAGGAAAAGTACTTGATGCTGGAAAACTAATTGCACATAACATAAATATACCTTGCATAACCATTCCACTTAGCGCTGCAACTTGCGCAGGCTGGACAGCACTAGCAAATATTTATACAAATGATGGTGCATTTATAAGAGATCAAACTCTAACTTCCTGTCCAAAATTGTTAATTTTTGACTATAAATTAATTAGGAAAGCACCTAGAAGAACTCTTGCGAGTGGAATTGCAGATGCCTTAGCTAAATGGTATGAATCATCAATAAGCTGTGCTCAATCCACAGATGCTCTTGTTCAGCAAGCTGTTCAAATGGCAAGGGTATTAAGAGATCAAATATTAATAGATGGAGTAAAAGCATTACAAGACCCTAATAGTTTATCTTGGGTTAGAGTTGCAGAAGGATGCTCTCTAACTGCAGGTTTAATTGGTGGGATTGGTGGTGCAAAATGTAGGACAGCTGCTGCACATGCTGTGCATAATGGACTTACACAATTAGATTTCTCCGAGAAACCTCTTCATGGAGAATTGGTTGGTTTTGGCATACTTGTTCAATTAAGGATTGAGGAATTAGTATCTGATAATCAATTAGCTTTTCAAGCTAGAAATCAATTAAATAAGCTACTTGATGATTTAGATCTACCTACAAGCCTTGAATCTCTAGGGCTAAGTAACATAACACAAGCACAGCTAGATAAAGTATCTACATTCTCTTGTAGAAAGAATTCTGATATACATAACCTACCATTTAAAGTTGATAAACATACTTTAATAAAAGCTTTAATTGATATAAGCACTGTAGAAATTAATTCAAATCAGAATAGAGCTAAGGAATTAGCTATTAAAAACCTTAAGTAATCCACAAATTGACAACTTCTAAAGAATCGCTTGAAAAGGTAAGTAAGTTTTTAATTGATCCTCTTGCTATTAAACTAACAGAATCAATTAGATGGTTGAAATTAGATAACATATCAACTGATCAAAACGATCTTTATCCAATTGCAATTTTAGGCAAAGGCAAGCCTATTTTACTTCTGCATGGTTTTGACAGTTGTTTCTTAGAGTTTCGAAGATTAATCCCTTATTTGCAAAATAATTTCAAGTTAATTATTCCTGATTTATATGGATTTGGATTCTGTCCAAGGCCACATGACAATAATTATGGAAAGAAAATGATTATTAATCATTTAGAAAATCTCTTAAAAACTCTAAAAACAAGCAAAGGAGTTGGAGTAATTGGAGCATCTATGGGTGGAGGGATTGCAATAGAATTAGCTAGATCCCTTCAAGTTGATATAAACAAATTGTTGCTATTGTCACCCGCTGGTTTGATTGGCAATCCAACTCCAATCCCTCCTCCTTTAGATGTTATAGGTGCATGTTTCTTAAAGCAAAATTTTGTACGAGACGAGCTTTGTAAAAAAGCTTTTTCCAATCCAAAAGATGTAGGCCCCCCTGAAAAACAGATAGCCTCTATACACGTAAACGTAGCTGGATGGAAAAGGTCACTTGCTGCTTTTGCCAGGGGAGGTGGTATAGCAAATTGCGCTTTGCCATTGCCGAATCAACCAATGAGTGTTCTATGGGGACAAAATGACAGAATTCTTAGCGAAGGGTTGCGTAAAGAATCTACAAATATCTTAAATTGTCCTTGTAAGGAGCTTGAAAATTGTGGTCATCTCCCCCACATCGATCAACCAGAATTAGTAGCAAAACAATGGAAGACAAATTTTTAATTAGGGAAACGGTAAAGAAGCCAAAAACATTAGCAGGAATAATTGAAATAGGTCTAAGTTATTGGCTAAAGATACAGTGCCAATCGATCAAAAATCTAATATTAGAAATACATGATTTAAAAATAGGTTTAATCAATCATGAGATATCATCTGTGTCATTAATTGCTTCAGATATTATTTTCAAAGGTTTATTTATTGATCATTTAAAATTAAAATCAGATATGATTAGGGTTTCTATAAATTTAATAAAAAAGAATAGCATTCTATCAATAAAAGATAGTTTCATTGTAAATGCAAAAGTGACATTAAGTCAAAAAGATATAAATAGTATAATAACTTCAAAGGACTGGTCTTCAATATCAGAATGGATTTCTAACAACTTCTTTAATAAACGAAGAGTTGTAGACATCATAGTTAAGCAAAGCCACCTAATCATATACTCCTCTGACACAATATTTAATCAAGAAAGTTTAGAGTCTAAAAAATTTTTATTAAGAGCAATTGACGGGAATTTGATATTTCATGACAAAGATAACTCAACAGAAAAGATTTTTCCTATTGAGAAATCAATATATATAAAAGACATCCTATTTAATGAGAACTTTTTATCTTTCTTTATAGAGGCAAAGGTTAAAGTATAGTTAATTAACTATAGGAATTATAATTTTAATTAAGTAATAAACAATAGAAGGAGTAAAGATATAACTGTCAATCCTGTCAAAGATTCCTCCATGTCCAGGCAATACATTGCCTGAATCTTTAATACCAGCATCCCTTTTCAACATTGATTCAATTAGATCACCAACTATCGCCAACAATCCTACAAGAGCTCCTAAGAGTGAGCTTAAAAGAAATCCAAAAAAATCTAAATTAAGTATATAACTAGTTAAAATACCAATAAATATAGAGCAAAATATTCCTAAAACAGCTCCTTCTATTGTCTTAGATGGCGATATAGGCGTAAGAGGTATCTTGCCAAATATTCTACCAAAATAATATGAGCCAATATCTGATGCAACAATCATAAGGCATGATACAAGTGTGATAATTAGACCAGGGGTAAATAACTCCGAATTATTATTTATTAATTCATTTAATGGTAAAGAATCGATGTCAATAAGATTACGAAGCCTAATCCAATAACTGGGCAAATAGCCTAAATAAAAGAGGCCAAATATTGATGCTGCAATATCAGAAATAGAGCCTGTAACAGGTTGCAAAAGTAGCCATAAACAAATCAGTGCTCCAGACAAAGCCAAGACCGCACTAGCAAAATCCCCACCAAAGAAACCTTGACTGTCACAATAAGTCGTTATTAAAAGAATTTGACAAGCAAAAAGAGTTGTTTTAGTTGCAGGTTTAATACCAGCAAATTCAGCCATCCTAAAGTATTCAATAAGAGCTAAATGAACTATTGAACAAAGTGCAAAAGTAAAGAAAACACCCCCTATACCAACTACTAACAAGCCAAAAAGGCCTGCACATAAACCACTAACAATTCTCTTACTATAAAGTAGTGAAGCCATTAATTAACAACTCGTATTTGTGAAGATATTTGTTGAGGCCATATTTTTTTTTGTATAAGCATCCACTCCACAAGCTCACTGGTCAAAATCTCCCCTGGAAAAAGCAAAGGGATGCCTGGGGGATAAGGAGAGATTAAGTCAGCAGATATTCGGCCAACACTTTTGCTTAAAGGCACTATTTCACTATCGCCTCTGAAGGCTGATAAAGATGACGAACTTAGGGCTTTTACAAAAGGATTAGGAGGTTTCTCAAAAGGAGGGTAAGAATCCATTGGGAGGCCTGAGCTAATAAGCTTATCCCAATTGTTTTTTATAGACCTTACGATACCTTGATGTCTTGCAAAACCGAGGCAGAAAGTTATTGTGCCAGGTTCTGGAAGCTCTCCTACAAGGCCTCTATTAATAAACCATGGATCAGCATCAATACCACTAATTCCTTGGGCTGCAGTATGAAGAATAAGCTTTAAAGGATCTTGATTATCTAGCAGAGGAACTCCTAACTTACGAAGACGGTCATTAATAAATCTTGCTTTTAATATTGCAATCTTAAGTTTCTCTAGAGCATATTCACTTCTGAGTTCATTCAAAGCCGCCTCACAAGAAGCAAGAAGCAATGCACTTGGACTACTTGTTTGAAAAAGATGGATACATCTCTGAACAATATAAGGGTCGACCATTGATCCTTGCCACCAAAGGGCTGCAGTCTGTACTAATCCATTAGCTGATTTATGTAAAGAGTGCACAACAAGGTCTGCTCCAGCTTTTAGAGCAGATTGAGGCAAATCGCTATCAAGACAGGAAGAAAAGTAAGCCCCATGAGCTTCATCAACTACAACTGGCAAGTTTTTATTATGAATAAGAGTGATTAAAGGTCTTAGATTTACTGAATAACCTTGATAAGTAGGGTTAGTTAGAACAACAGCAGAGATAACAATATTTTCTTTTTCAAGTGCATTCAAAACATCTTGAAACCAATCGACATCTGCGGGCTTATAATGACCTCTATCTTCTAAATAGGGCAAGTCGAATAGTACAGGGTTTATATCTCCAAGAATGCATGCATGAATTACACTTCTATGAATATTGCGGGGCATTAATACATTTTCTTTAGGCTTTGCAATAGCAAGTAAAGAAGCTTGTAAAAGTCCTGTAGCACCATTAACCCCAAACCATCCTTTTTTCGCACCAATAGACGATGCACATTCTTGCTGGATTATTTCAATAGCCCCCTCAGAAAGGCCTAGGCCTCCAATATCTGGTAATTCAGGTAAGTCCCATAGTCCAGGTTTGTTTTTCAGCAATGCTTTAATTTCCATTGGTAAAGCATTTCCTCTACCATGTGCAGGCAAAAAAAGATTCTTTCCTCTTTTTGTTGTTAACAGGGCAGTTAGCCTCATGAAATCTCCGAGTTCTTTCCTACAGGAAACTCATTACCTTGTGTTTGGCGCCAGTGAAAAACACTCATAAGGATAATAAAGAAGCTATCACAATGGTTTATAACGCCAAACGAGATTTAATTTGGCTTATTTTAAGGCCATGGATATTGATACCTAGAATAATTCAAATAATTTTTATTATAATTAAATTTATAATAAGGTTTCTATTAGAAGCCAACAGTGAAGATAAAAATGTTCAAAAGGGGTTAGCTGAATATCTATTAAATACAATCTCAAAGCTTGGTCCATGTTTTATTAAACTAGGTCAGGCTCTATCAACAAGGCCAGATCTAATTAAGCAAGAATGGTTAGATGAATTAACAAGGCTACAGGACGATTTGCCGCGCTTTGATCATAAAATAGCTTTAAAAATTTTTGAAACCGAAATTGGCCAGCCAGTAGATAAGATATTTACAGATTTCCCAAATGAGCCAATAGCTTCTGCAAGTTTAGGGCAGGTATATAAAGCTAAATTAGATAAAGATTATACAGTTGCAGTTAAAATACAAAGGCCAAATTTAACTTATATAATTCGACGAGATCTAGTTATAATAAGAATAATAGCTGTTATATCAAAACCTTTCTTACCACTAAACTTGGGCTTTGGTATTGGGGAAATTATAGATGAGTTTGGGATAAGTTTGTTCAAGGAAATTGATTATGAACAAGAAGCTAAAAATGCAGAAAGATTTGCTGCTTTATTTTCAAATAATAAAACAATTGTAGTTCCTAGAGTAGAGAACATAATATCATCCAAAAAAGTAATTACAACAAGCTGGATAGAAGGAATAAAAATGAAAAGCAGAGGCGAACTTATACAAAATGGTATAGATCCAACAGCAATAATAAGATCAGCTGTTACGAGCGGCATACAACAGCTATTGGAGTTTGGATATTTTCATGCTGACCCTCATCCTGGAAATCTTTTTGCTTTAAAAGGAAAAACAATAAATAGGGGGCATATTGGTTATGTTGATTTTGGAATGATGGATTATATTAATGACAAAGATCGAATAACACTAACTGGTGCAATTGTACATTTAATTAATAATGATTATTTATTATTGGCCAAGGACTTTCAGCGCTTAGGGTTTCTATCAAGTGATCAGAACCTAGATGAAATAGCTGTAGTTCTTAAAGAAGTTCTTGGTGGAGTCATAAACAAAGATGTTAATTCTCTGAACCTAAAAACAGTAACAGATAAATTCTCTGATTTGATGTTTGATTATCCATTTAGAGTACCATCAAGATTCGCACTAATAATTAGAGCTGTAGTTAGTCAAGAAGGATTGGCCATAAGGTTAGATCCGGATTTTAAAATAATTAGGTTTGCTTACCCATATATAGCTAAGCGACTATTAACTGATCAGAGCGAAGAATTGTTAGAAATACTTATGGATATTATTTTCGATAAGCAAAATAAACTAAGAGTTGACAGATTAGAGTCTCTTTTAGAAGTAATCGAGGAGAGTTCGAATCAACCCATATGGGATTTACTACCTGTTGCAAGAAATGGTGTCAAGCTATTAGTTAGTAGTAAAGGATCTAATATAAGAAAAAAACTACTTATGTCGTTAATAAAAAATGATGAATTTAATATTGATGAAATGAAGGAGCTATTAAAATTAATATCTAAAAAATTTGATCCCATGGCTATCGGAACACAATTCATAAAGAATTAGCATTTATATGTATTACAAATATTAATTTTTAAGTATAGTTGATGAAAGGTTTAGAGATACAAATAGTTTACATACGTTTCAATCAAATCTATTATGCAAGAGAGACTTCAAAAAATAATTAGCAGAGCAGGGATTTGTTCAAGGCGTAAAGCTGAGCAATTATTGTTAGAAAAAAGAATTTATGTAAATGGTTCTATAGCAGCTATAGGTGAGAAAGCAGATATTACTAAGGATAAGGTTTCTATTGATAACTATATACTTACAAACAATATAGAATGTAGAGTCATCCTTCTAAATAAACCATCTGGTGTTATTTGCAGCTGTAGAGATACACATTCGAGGGAAACGGTAATAGATCTTCTACCTAACAAATACAAAAAAGGAATGTATCCAGTTGGCAGACTCGATAAAAATAGTAGAGGCGCTATATTAATTACTAACAATGGTCTTTTAACTTATCAATTAACTCACCCTAGTTATGATCACAAGAAAGTATATGAGGTATTAATTTCTGGCCAACCCACCAATGGAACATTAAGCTTATGGCGTAAAGGTATTAAAATTGATGGGAAGTTAACAAAAACTGCATTAATAGAGATTCTTGCTAAAAAGGGGAGCAACACATTACTAAAAGTAGTATTAACTGAAGGGCGCAAAAGACAAATCAGAAAAACAGCTGCCAAATTTGGCCATAGTGTCATTGATCTAAACAGAGTTGAGATCGCTAGTATAAAATTAAATGGTCTTAGAGAAGGGCAATGGAGAGAGTTAAACCAAGAAGAATGGCATTTATTGCTAAAATAATTACGTTAAGGAATATGCTATTAAAAAAAATTCTATCTAAAGATAATTCAAAGGTACATGAAAACAATATAAGAGAAACACATAAAACTTCACTAATAAATGCTGGGTTAATACTAAAAGAAAAAAGAGAAAGCTATGGATTTTCAAGAGCTGAGCTTTCATATAAAACGAGAATATCTGTAACAGTCATAGAAGCCATAGAAAATGGATGGTCAAACAACTTACCTGAACCAGCATATTTAATACCCATGTTAAAAATCATTGAAAATGAATTAAAGCTTGAAAAGAATATTCTAAAGGTTATATCATCTCGAAGTTCTGAACCTTTAAGTCCAAATATCAATACGGCACCTAATGCTATATATAATGATTTTTTACAGAAATTATCCTACAAGGTTCTTTATATTATATGTATATTAACAAGTATTCTTTTATTAAATAGATATCAAATCATCCTTTCACAGAAAAATTCCAATACAATAAGTCCAATACTCACAAATAACTCTAATCAGTTTAAACAATTAGAATCAAAAGATTAAACTAAAGACATGGTAAATAGATGAAATCCGTTTAAATAAGACAATGAGCTAAATTACTTAAACTAGCTGTTACATATTGCCGAGAATATCATGTGCATTATAAAAAGATCGTTTACATGATTCTGATAAGATTCCATATTTATTTATTGCAAAGGACAAGTTTTCATCGATTTCACTAAGCTTCCATTCCCAGTTTCCATCTATGGTCCCCGGCTTATTAAACCTAGCATTATCATCTAATGAAAGTAAATCCTGAACTGGTGAAATAAATAAAACGGAATCAGTTTTCATACCTATTTCTATTAATGCCCAGGAAGGAGAACTGAACAAACCCTTGTATCTATTACTAACCATATCTTTAACATCATCATTTATATAGTTCCACCAACCATTAGTTGTGGAATTATCATGGGTGCCTGTATAAACAATCCATTTATAACCTTTAATATTTTCAGGTAAATAAGGGTTATTTTCATTACCATCAAAAGCAAATTGAAGAATCTTCATGCCAGGGAAACCAAAATAGTTCCTTAGACTATCTACACTTTCAGTAATAACTCCTAAGTCTTCTGCAATTAAAGGGAGACTGCCACCATAATCATTCTTTAAATAGGCTAATAATTCCAAACCTGGAGATGGCAACCAACATCCATTCTGAGCAGTTTCTTCATGTCCAGGAACTGACCAAAAAGAATCAAGGGCTCGGAAATGGTCTAATCGCAAAAGATCTAATTGTGACCATGATCTTTTAAATCTTCTTCTCCACCATTTAAAATCTTCGTTCCTATGCTTTTCCCATCTGTAAACTGGAGTACCCCAAAGTTGACCAGTATCGGAAAAATAATCTGGCGGAACACCACTTTGACTATAAAGATTTCCTCCAGTAAAAACAGAGAAAAGTTCTCGATTAGCCCATACATCTGCACTATCTCTTGAAACATAGAAAGGCATATCTCCAAATAAAAGGACTCCATTTTCCTTTGCTATTTCCTTTAACAAATCCAACTGAAGACTCAAATGCCATTGAAGTAAACAATGCTCAAGCAAATTATCTTTATAATTTTTCTTCCAATCATTTAGCTTACTAATATCATGAGAAGAATATTTCTCAGGCCATTTCCACCAAGGCAATCCTTTATATTGACGTCGCAATTCCATAAAACAAGCGTGATCATCTAGCCAAATCTGGGAAGAACTCCAACAATCAAATTCAACATGTCTACTATGATCTTGGTTATTCCAATTCATTCTTAAAGCCTTACCTAAGTAATAACTTCTTTGATCAGCTATCTTAAAATCAACTTTTTCAATATTTTTATCAAAAAACCCATTAGGAAGTTCATTAACAGTTTCTTTAGTGATAAAACCTTCTTTAGCAAGATCATGTGCATCTAAGAACCATGGATTCAAAGCAAAACTTGATGGTGAACTATAAGGGGAACCCGTTGAATCTGTAGGTGCTAATGGTAGGAATTGCCATACACTTACATTATTACTAGAAAGTAATTTAATCCATTTACGAGAAGCCTCACCAAAAGTGCCACAGACATCATCGGTAGGTAGTGAAGTTATATGAAGCAGCAATCCCGTAAAACGAGGCTTAGGATTCTCAATAATGCTAAATTTTCCAATTAAAACAAAATTAGCAAAAATTATTTACTTTTCGATTTAATCTCAGAGTTTCAACAATAATAGAGATGTGATAAATACTTTTCTCCAATGAAAGTAAGATATCCAGGGATATTTATACATTGTATAGGTATGATTTTTGCTGGCTTTTGGTTCTTCAGAACTACAATTAATAACCAGTGGGATACAGCAATATCTAACGAATTAAAATACCATCAAGAACAAGACATCCACCAAAGTTCAGATTAATCCTATTTGGATACCATGTATATTATCTGATTGAATAAGGTAATATACAAGATATTTTGATCAAGAGACAATAAAGAATTATAATTTTAAAGAAGAAATCTTATATTTCAATTTACAAGTAATGTCTTCTAAAAAGAGAACATCTTCAAGATCTAATTTGTCAATATCTAAATTGTTAATAAGCAATCGATCCGGAAGATAACCACACCAGGGAAGGCAATCGAGCTTTCTTTGTCTAGCATCCCAATTTCCTCCTAATTGGATAATCCCAATCAACTGAACAGAGAGCATTTTACATAGACTTACGTAAGCAGAAGCAAGCCCAGGAATTGAACCTGTCGAAAGAGGGGTCACCATCAAGATAACTGGAATCTTCCATCCAGCCAATGCTTCCAACCAACTAATCCCTGATTCATGGAGCATTGCAGCATCTCCAATAAGGTGGTTAAGTTGTTCTTTTTGTTCTAAATCTTTAAGGACATCATTTGGGTTGCTTATACAAGGAATCTCCAAAACACTCTTTCCAAAAAATCTAGATACAACAAGAGATCCCGCTTGAGCAACCAAGGGTGACCTTTCACTAATATCAACAATGAATGGCATATCAAAAATCATCGATAGGCTACAAGAATCAAAAAAGATTTGGATTCATGAGCTTGGAGCATTACGATCAATCATAAGGGTTAATCATTGCGGCAAAAGTGACTAGTTTTATAACCGCATCAGCTGACTTGAGCTTAAACGCCAACAATACTCAGCGACTAAAATTAATTAGTGGCACATCAAACACTAGTCTTGCAAATGAGATTGCAACATATTTAGACCTTGAGAATGTTCCCCTAGTTTGCAAGAGATTTGCTGATGGAGAACTATATATACAAATCCAGCAATCGATAAGAGGTTGTGATGTATTTCTAATTCAACCAACTTGCGCACCAGTCAATGACAGCCTAATGGAATTGATGATATTAGTTGATGCTTGTAAACGTGCTTCTGCAAGACAAATTACTGCAGTCATTCCATACTTCGGCTATGCAAGAGCAGACAGAAAGACTGCCGGTAGAGAATCTATTACAGCAAAGCTAACAGCGAATCTTTTGGTTTCCTCTGGTGTAGATAGAGTTTTAGCTATGGATCTTCATTCTGCTCAGATACAAGGATATTTTGATATCCCTTGTGATCATATATATGGTTCGCCAGTCTTAATTGATTATCTATTAACAAAAAAACTTGATGAGATTGTTGTAGTTTCTCCTGATGTTGGAGGTGTTGCTCGTGCTAGAGCCTTTGCAAAGCAAATGAAAGATGCACCTCTTGCAATTATTGATAAAAGACGAGCTGCCCACAATGTCGCACAAAGCCTTACTGTTATTGGAGATGTAGCTAACAAAACTGCAATTTTAATAGATGACATGATCGATACTGGTGGCACAATCTGTGCAGGTGCAGAACTTTTAAGAAAAGAAGGTGCTAAAAGGGTTATTGCTTGTGCATCTCATGCTGTTTTCTCACCACCTGCTTATGACAGATTATCTATAGAAGGACTTTTTGAAGAAGTTGTAGTTACTAATAGTATTCCTGTCCCAGAAGAGAAATACTTCAATCAATTAAAAGTACTTTCTGTTGCCAATATGCTAGGTGAAGCAATCTGGAGGATTCATGAAGAGAGCTCTATTAGTTCTATGTTTAGATAATTAATAAAAGGTTTTTATTTCTTTTTATTATTCTTCTTTAATTCCTTCAAGAATTTCTTAACTTCTTTTTTAGTTTCTTTTGGGACCTTGTCAGGACAAAATTCAACTGTTGCTGGCAGCAAAGCATTATTTGCTCCATATATCAATTCTTTTCTAGAAAACTTTTTATCACCAATCTCTTTTATCCGAGCCCCATGTCTTCCTTCTAGTAAATTTACATAGGTAATTGCAGCAATTGCTGCTGCTTTCGAAAACTCTATATCAGCTTCACGTGCAACACATATATAAGTTGCTCCTATAGCTCTATACAAAAAAAGATCTTCTTCAGTTGCTCCTGGCTTTTTAGGATCTTCTTTTGCAATGGCAAAGCCTCCTATAAAAAAAGGCAAGAGAAGCAAGCTAAAAGCGACTTTCCTGAATAAAGCTAGAGATTCTCTCAAAGGACCAAACTAAATAGCATTAAAATAAGCATAGACTAAAATATGCTTTTTTGACATAATAATTGATTTTCCTGTTAGTTCTAAGTTACATGTTCTTTAACTGTAAATCTATTTAATTAATTTATTTTGTTCAATCAATCTGAATTCAATTATATATTTTTTCATTAGAATAAAGAGTTTAAACAAAATATTATCTTCTAAATAATTCTATTAAAGCTTTAATTTAAATCCTCTATATATCTATCTCGTTGGGAATTTCAGCTATTAGAAATAAAAATACAATAAAGATATCTTAGTTCTAATAAATACACTTTCTTATAAGGTAAAAGAGTTGGGCAATTAAATACTCAATTTTATTTAGAAGGATAAACAAGATCAAAGTGTCAGTTTTTTATTATTGGGAGTCTTTTTATACCTTGACTAGCAATGATTACTACCAATGAAATTCCATCAAAGCGTATTTATTAATTAATAACATTCCTCTAATGGGCCTCTTGGTCGCTTAAGGTATATAAAAGATCAATGAAGTTCAAGCTGTGAATAAAAATACAGCTAATGAACCCAAAAGATTAGACCTTCTTCTTGTTGCAAGCAAGAATCACCTATCTCGTGCGGATCTAAGATCTCTTATTAGATTTTTAAAATCAGAAGATTGTAATTTTGATGTAAACCTTCATTTCTCAGACCCTAAAAAGGAACCTGAATTATTAGAGCTTCACAAGTTAGTTGCCTTGCCTGCATTAATTAAACTTGAGCCAAAACCTAAGCAAATTTTCGCGGGAACCAGCATATTTCAACAAATTCAAGCCTGGATGCCTAGATGGGAGAAAGAAGAAGTTCTCAATAGGGGCCTAGGTATAAATATCAAGCAAGTCGAGAAAGATATTAGTCGAACCAGAAAGAGTTTGCTTTTAGAAGATGAGAACCTTGTTCTAAGGCAAGAGAATGAAACCTTGGCCGATCAAATAGAGGCTCAAGAAAGGCTTCTCCGAATGGTTGCTCATGAGTTAAGAACTCCTCTTTCAGCAGCAAAATTAGCCCTTCAAAGTCAATCACTTGGTCAAATTAATGTAAATAAACTGCAAGAAGTTATTAAAAGACGTTTAGAAGAAATCGAATCTCTTTCAAATGACCTCCTTGAAGTTGGTACTACAAGATGGGAAGGGCTAGTCAACCCTCAAAAAACGAATTTAGCAAACATTGCTGCGGAGGTGATCTTAGAATTGGAAAAGTATTGGCTTAAAAGAGGTATCTCTATAAATACAGATATCCCATCAGATATCCCATATGTCTTTGCTGATAAAAGAAGAATGAGACAAGTATTTCTAAATCTAATTGAAAATGCCCTGAAATACTCCCAAAAAGGAGATTTCATTCAAATAACAATGCTTCATAGAACAGATCAATGGGTTGAAGTGAGTGTTAGTGATAAAGGGCCTGGTATTCCAAGCAATGAATGTAAAAGGATATTCTTAGATAGAGTTCGGCTACCTGAAACTTCTAATGAAACGACAGGTTTTGGAATTGGATTATCAGTATGTCGAAGAATAGTTGAAGTACATGGGGGGAAGATTTGGGTTGTTTCTGAGCTTGGAGAAGGATCATGCTTTTATTTCACTGTTCCAGTTTGGAATAAACGCAACAACTCATTTGAGGCCTTGACGCAGGGCTAGGATTAACCGTAGCTTTCAAATGTGATTGTTATCACATTTGTGTATGATCACGGCCATGGCCCCATCGTCTAGAGGCCTAGGACACCTCCCTTTCACGGAGGCGACAGGGGTTCGAATCCCCTTGGGGCTATTCCTTTAAAGGTTTTTAACTTCAGTACTAATTTCAAATGCAGCTTTCTCAACTGCTAAGAGGTTTGTCGTAAGATTTTTTCTTAAATGTTTTTCAATTAGAGCCACTGGCATGCCAAAACAGCCTTGGACAGTTAACTCATATATAAGTGAAGTTTTTTCAACAAATGAAGATCTTGAAATCTTCCACGAACCTTCAAATCTGCGAAAATCTCCTTTAATTAAATTAAAGCTAATTATTCCTTTTTCTCTATCTTCTATTAATTTCATAGATAATTCAGCAGAAAAACTTAAGCCTAAAAACTCCTGAGATCCAACTTGTTTTAAATAAATTTCATTTTCATTCCTTGATAAAACTTCACTTGAGAAAAGGTTCGGTATCAATTCACTCAAATTGTTGTAATCGGTTAAAACGGCCCAGAGATTATCAAATTGTATTGATGTGGTTAATTGAGCTGCAAGTCTTCTACTTCCCCCTGGCAGAACTTCCATAGTCTGCTCAATTGTCCTGCTGCCCTTTTGAAAGCTCTGGTAACTCATAGGTTTAAGTTCAGTCAAAGCTTAGTGATGACAGTAAATTAATTGAAATCGGGGTAAGCCCAATTTCAACAAAAGATATGGTGGTCTTCCAATGAACAATACTTAAAAGTTTAAAAGTTTGCGTTTTCTAATAATGTTCAGAGTTGTGCCAATCTCAAAACGTGCCCTTTTAAAAGGGGTATATCTACAAATAAAGTCGAGATATTGGTAATCTTCTAGCGGTTTTAAATTTTTAATGGCTTATTCGGAAACAACAGTACTGGCCGGTGGACTGGCTCATATTCCAATTTTAATTGGATTAGTTGGTTTTTTTGAAAGATTTCGCAACGCTATTAGTAAAAAAACTGGTAAAGCAAGCGTTGAAGAGAAGAAGTCCGTTCAGCCCCCTGCTTCGCCTCCTGAAAAGCCTTCTTCAACTACAAAGGCAATTAAGAAGCCAGTACATCCAAATGTTCCAGTAAATACTTATAAGCCTAAAGCCCCTTTTGAAGGGACTGTTAAAGAGAACTACAGCCTTTTAGGCGAAGGCGCAATAGGAAGAGTTCAGCATATTACCTTTGATCTTGCTGGTGGAGATCCTCAACTTAGATATGTAGAAGGGCAAAGTATAGGAATAATTCCTGCAGGAGAAGACGCAAAAGGAAAACCACACAAAATACGACTCTATTCAATAGCCAGTACAAAGTACGGAGATGATTTCAATGAAAACACTGTTTCCTTATGCGTTAGGCAGCTTCAGTACGAAAAAGATGGTGAGACCATTGATGGGGTCTGCTCTACTTTTCTTTGCAATCTAAAACCTGGAGACAAAGTAAAAATAACTGGTCCAGTAGGTAAGGAGATGCTTCTTCCTGATGATGAAGATGCAAATATAATTATGTTAGCTACTGGTACTGGAATAGCTCCAATGAGAGCTTATCTAAGGAAAATGTTTGAAGCAGTAGAAAGGAAAAAGAACAATTGGAACTTCAAAGGAAAAGCTTGGTTGTTTATGGGAGCTCCCAAAACAGCTAACCTTTTATATGACTCAGATTTTGAACAATATAAGTCTGAATTCCCTGAAAACCTTCAATATACAAAAGCTATAAGTCGTGAGCAGCAAAACACCAAGGGTGGAAGGATGTATATACAAGACAGAGTTCTTGAATATGCAGATGAGATTTTCTCACTTATTGAAAATCCCAAAACTCATATATATCTTTGCGGGTTAAAAGGGATGGAGCCCGGTATCGATGATGCAATGACAGCAGCAGCAGATGCTAAAGGGCTTAACTGGTCAGAATTAAGACCCCAACTTAAAAAAGCTGGTAGATGGCATGTAGAGACTTATTAACCAAATGAATCATTACTAGCACCATTCTATTGATTACATCAATAGCCTTTTTTAAAAAATACAATTTGATTTTTCGTTTAAAATTAATTTGTTTTTGGTCATCTGAGAACAAAAGATAGCGCGATCTCAATAAACAATTTGAATTTGATTATTAGATAGTTTATTCATCAATTAAGAAGTTAAATATGTTACCTACAACAAACCCACTACGAGTTGGACTTAGACAAGAGAGGGTCATTTCGCCTCAATGTTTAATTATTTTTGGAGCCAGTGGAGATCTAACTCATAGAAAACTTGTACCAGCACTATTTGAACTATTCAAACAAAGAAGGCTTCCTAGTGAATTTGCTGTACTTGGTTGTGCAAGAAGGCCATGGAATGATAATGAATTCCGTAGAAAAATGTCTGATTCTCTTTCTGCAGAAATCAAACAAAATCCTCAAGAATGGGAGGAATTTTCATCAAATCTATTTTATGAACCAGTAAATCTTGAACACTCAGAAGATGTTATAAAGCTATCCCATAAATTGGAGGATATTGACAAACTAAAAGCAACTCATGCTAATAGAACATTCTATTTATCTGTTTCTCCAAAGTTTTACGCAAATGGCTGCAAAGCTCTTGCTGAGGCTGGACTTCTTAAAGACCCTAAACGAAGTAGAGTTGTAATTGAAAAGCCATTTGGTCGTGATTACAGAAGCGCTCAAAGCTTAAATCGCATAGTTCAAAATTGTGCACTTGAGAGTCAGATATTTCGTATCGATCATTATCTTGGGAAAGAAACTGTTCAAAACATTTTGGTTCTAAGATTTGCCAACACAATATTTGAGCCTATCTGGAATAGAAATTATATTTCTAATATTCAAATAACATCAGCAGAAACAGTTGGAGTAGAAGATCGAGCAGGGTATTACGAAAGCGCAGGTGCATTACGAGACATGGTACAGAATCATTTAACTCAAATGCTTGCCATTACAGCTATGGAACCTCCTGGTCATTTTGACCCAGAAGCTATTAGGAATGAAAAAGCCAAAGTTTTGCAAGCCGCTCATCTGGCTGATGAAATAGAACCGTGGAAATGTTGCGTACGAGGCCAATATTCCAAAGGAGGTACCTCCTCAGATCCATTGCTTGGTTATAGAGAAGAAACTGGTGTGAATCCAAATAGCACCACTGAGACTTACGTTGCTATGAAGCTTTTCGTTAATAATTGGAGATGGCAAGGAGTGCCTTTCTATATTCGCACTGGCAAAAGGTTGGCTAAAAGGACTAGCGAAGTTGTTCTAACTTTTAGGGAGGCTCCTGTTCATTTATTTGATGCTGCAGGCGGTACACCTACTTCTAACCAATTAATATTAAGAATTCAGCCTAACGAAGGTGCTGATTTTCGATTTGAAGTGAAGTCTCCAGGGTCAGGGATGAGGAGTAGGCCGGTTGAGATGGAGTTCTCTTACGACGAATCATTTGGAGAGCCTTCAGACGAAGGATACGTTAGGCTTTTAGCTGATGCAATGTTAGGAGATCCAACTCTTTTCACAAGAAGTGATGAAGTAGAAGCAGCCTGGCGCTTATATACTCCTCTTTTGGAACTGATTGAAGACAGCCCATGGCAACTACCTACTTATCCCTATGAAGCTCGCACTTGGGGGCCATCAGAAGCTGATGAATTATTGGCTAAGGATCATTTACTTTGGCGCAGACCCTAATAATTACTCTTAACTACTTTTCAATAAATATCAGATCAAATGTCTCCCCAACTAACGCTTCAAACCCCACTTCAAATACCTTTAGAAGAGATTCCTGGCTACTTAAAGAAGCTTTGGTCACAAGATCAATCTGACAATAAAGGTGCAAATACTTTTTGTCTTCTTGTATGGCATCCAGCTTGGATAGAGCAAAAGCTAGTCCGAACTGGGAGAGTAAGCGGTCCGATAATTGGCAACCAACGAAGTGAACTTATCAATGAGGCAAGAAAAATAGTTTTAGAGAAAGATCTTCCTCACTCAACTCCACCTTTGGCTAAGGAAGTTTTCACATCTATAGATGAACCCAACCAAAATGATCAAGAAGATGACTTAAGGGGCCAACATATTGATTCATCCATAAGTCAACTACAACCTAGGCGATTAATAACTCTTGCTCCTAGTCTTAAGACAGGTCATAAACTGGAAAGTCTAGTTGCAGCCTATTGTCCTTTGCCAGAAGAAGGAGGAGGCAATGCAGCATGTGGAGACGTAATAGTACTTAAAGGTGATATTCATTCCCTTAAAAGCAACCTTTATATTGTTGAGGACTTAATACCTGAGGATCTACCTTCATGGCTTTGGTGGAATGGAAATCTTGACGAAGACCCAGAACTATTAAATCAACTTGCATTGCCAACCAGAAGAATAATTATTGATACAGCTCTAGGGGATCCATCGAGATGTTTAGATGTTCTATCTCAGAGGATAAAAAGTGGCCAAGCAGTTAACGATTTGAATTGGTTAAGACTAAGAACTTGGAGAGAGACTCTAGCAATGGTGTTCGACCCACCTAACCGTAGAGATGCACTATCGAAAATCACTAATTTAGATATTGATATTGAAGGGAATCACATTGTTCAAGGATTACTCTTAGCCTCTTGGATCGCAAATAAATTAGGTTGGGAATTAACTGAAAGTACTGAAAAAGAAGGTAATGGTTTTAGAACAAAATTTAGACGCTCTAATAATGAAATAGTTAATTTCAGATTAATGCCTTTACCTGTAGGAAAACCTAGTATTCATCCTGGTCAAATTATAGGATTAAGATTAATCTGCAAAGCCGACAGGAATGACAAAACAGGGTTATGTGTGATCCTAGCCTCTGAGTCTGGGGAATGCATGAGACTTGAAGCAGGCGGGATGGCCAGAATGGAATTATTGGAAGAGGTAGTTCCAATACAAAACAACCCTGTTGAAAATGATGTAGCACTTTTACTTGAAAGCAGCCGAGGCACCACAAGTCCTTTACTTAGCAATGTGGCTCCAATATCAAAAAAACTGCTTAATCTTATTAAATCTAAGACGTAATCATTACAACAATAAAAAGCCATTATGGCATTTGTAATAGCGGCACCAGCAAGTAGTAATGGGAAAACTCTTTTAAGTCTTCTTCTATGTTCATGGGCAATAAAAAAAGGCAAAAGTCTTCAGGCTTTTAAAGTGGGCCCAGATTACCTTGACCCACAACTACTTAGCTCTGTTACGAAACTACCCTGCAGGAATCTCGATCCAGTTTTATGTGGGCAAGAATGGGTTATCAATAATTTCAATCATTTTGCCAGCTCAACTGATTTTTCATTAGTTGAGGGAGTTATGGGATTATTCGATGGAATTGGAAGTTCAACTAAAGGAAGCACCGCTGAGATTGCCAAGCTTTTAAATCTTCAAGTTGTCCTAGTTGTTAAAGCAAATGGTCAGGCTGGCTCTATAGCAGCTCTTATAAAAGGTTTTAAAGATTTTGACCCAAAGTTAAATATATCAGGAGTAGTTTTAAACAATGTTAATAGCAATAGGCACAAAGAGTTATTAACTGAAGCGCTTAGCAAAATAAGCATCAAAGTTCTAGGTTGCATTCCTCAAAATGATAATTTAATAATCGAAAATGAAGATCTAGGACTTAAGCCAGCTCATGAAATAACAAACTTTAATAGTCTTATAGATATCTGGTCTAGTCTGGCAGAAAAATATCTTCAAGTTAATTATTTTGAAGAACTACTTAAAAAACCGAATAAATTAGAGTATCCCAAAAGTATGTTAATTAAAAAAGAAAATAAATTATTAAGTAAAGAGAAGATTGAAATTGCAATTGCTCAGGATAAAATCTTCCACTTTCGATATCCAGAAACCAAAGAATGTCTTAAGGAGATTGGATTCAATTTAATTGACTGGAAATTAAGTGATGATAAAGCAATACCAAGTAAAGCAAAACTATTAATAATTCCTGGAGGCTTCCCAGAACAATTTGCTGAAGAGATAAGTCAGTGTAAAAGAAGTTTAAATTCAATTAGAGACTTCTCCAAAAAAAATCTTATATATGCAGAATGTGGCGGAATGTTAATTCTTGGTAAATTATTAACTGATAAAAATGGCTTGGAATTTCCCATGGCAAATTTATTACCTTTTACGGCAAAGCAAGGTAAATTAAAAGTTGGATATAGAGATATTAAATGCATCTCTGATGGACTTATATCCAAAAAAGGTGATATATTAACTGGACATGAGTTTCACAAATGGGAAATAAAACCCTTAACTAAAAACAATATTGATACACAATTTCTTAAGCACAATAAAGAATTATATTATCCATGGGAAACAAAAGGATGGGGTGTGGAGTCAACGGAAGAAGGATGGTGTAACAAGTATCTTCATGCAAGTTGGATACATCTTCACTGGCCAAGTTCACCAAGTATTCTAAAAAATATTACCAATAAACTTAATAGTTAAGAAAAAATATCTTATTTCAAATAATACTATTAGTCCAAGGATTATTTAACAGCTTAAGTGAGTTATCTCCAGCAAGCCAAACCTCTTTACTTGCTCTTGATATTGCTACATAAGCCAATTGTCGTCTCAAAGAAATATCCTTAGCCCAAAAGACATCTGAAGCAACAAAGACTTTCTCGAATGTGCTGCCTTGACTTCGATGAACAGTCAAGACAGAAGCAGGGCCAACAAAAGCAAATGAATCTCTTAGATGAAAATAATTTCTCCAAAAGAGACGAGCTTCTTTCTTGGGCAATGTCTTTGCCTTATCGCATAAATTACGCATCAAATCCTCCAAAAGGAATCTGGAATTTGTGCCAATTTCTGGCATTAATCTAATAACTGACTTAGAAGAGCTTGCTCGGACCTTTGCCACTAAAATATGAAGTTGAGGAATCTCAACTTCATATTCAATTTCAAAATCAATGTCTGAGCAATTAAAGATCTCATTGCTTACTTCCTCAACAACAATTTCAGTATTTGATCCAAATAGGATGCCTGGCTCTTCCTCTACACCATTACTTTCTATAGATGCTGCAGTCATCACAGCTCTTCGACTAATCAAAATCTCACCTGGCAAGACTGACATTTGATCTGCCATTTCCCCATGGACAGCTCTTCTTGCATGAGGAACTAATCTTTCTAAAAAGCTATTGGTATAACAAAGGATCCTAGCTGCATCTGGTTGATCACTTAGAGCAGCCATTCTTAACGATGATTTAGCTTTCTCCAGCCAGCTTTTTTGATCTAATGCACCAATTACTCCATGTTTAGATTCACCGCTAGAAAAGCAAGGGGGTTGAATACAAGGGAAGGTCCTTTCTCTAATTACACTAGCCAGTTTAAGTAATTCCCCTTTATGCCTAATCACCTCGCTCAGATGGGATTTTGTTGCTCTATTAATCAAAAAGACAGGGCTGCTTTTCTCACCGACAGGTGGAAGTTGAGCTGGATCTCCTATAAAAACCAAGCGTGTTTTATAAATATAGGCACAAGTAATTACAATTTCTAAAAGCTTGCTATCTATCATCGAAGCTTCGTCTATTAATACCAGTCCAATTTGATCTAAAGATTTCTCAGTTTGATCTGTTCTCTCACATATCTCTAGATCGCCTTTTCTCTGCAACTTTAATCTTAAGAGTCTATGTAGGGTAGATGGATGCCATGTAGGTCTTAATCCTTCCTTTTCAAGAGCATTACGTAAAACACCAACAGCCTTATGAGTAGGAGCGGCTACTGTCCAGCAAATACTTTTATCTTCTACAATTTTCAAAAATTTTCTAGCTAAATATGTTTTTCCACTTCCCGCAAATCCGCTAAGTAAAAAAGGCCCTTCAACAACTTTCTTCTCTAACCAATAAATAAATTCTTCAAGAGCGTTACTCTGATCTGTGCTTAATTTAGGCTTCTTAGTCACCCTAAGGTCAATCCAAATTCTTGCAACAAATGAAGAGGTGAACCAAAAAATATCATCCCAGGCAATGCAACAGCTGGGCCAATTAGGCTGCCAATGAATACCTCTAGGCGAGAATGTCCAAGAGATTCCTTTAAAGGGGATTCAGGAAAGGATGGCCAATTCTCAGCTGGAAGGTCATTAACTCTAGAGGCAATCATACCAGCAGATTTTCTAATCCCACTAGCGTCATACATGACAATAAAAGAAAGTGTAGAGGCAATTGCAAAGGCTGGGTGATCAAAACCAAGCTCTAAGCCAACCCCAGAAGCCGTTCCTGTTACAAGTGCAGAGTGACTAGAAGGCATTCCTCCTGTTTCCAAAAGGACTGATGGTCTCCATTGCCGATTAAATATTAATTCAACAAACAATTTGGAAAATTGTGCTGCGCCACAAGCCAATAGGGACCAAAACAGAACTGAGTTGTCAAGCAATTCAGTTAAAGGCAATGGAATTATTTGATCAGAAAGATTCATCGATCTCTATCAATTATGTAATCAGCCAAGGCTAATAATGGTCGAGCTTTTTGTTCCCAAGGTTGCATTACGTCTTTGGCTTTAGTTATTAACTCCTTAGCTCGTTTTCTAGATTCATCTAAGCCAAGCAATTTTGGATAAGTTGTTTTATCAGCAATTAGATCCTTCCCGGCTGTCTTGCCTAACACATCACTACTTGCTGTCACATCAAGAATGTCATCTACTATTTGAAATGCTAAGCCTATCCCATTTGCATAAGTACTAAGAGCTTGTAAAAGTTCTTCTTCCGCTCCTCCAATAAGGGCACCACAAACAACTGATGCTCTTAGTAAAGCCCCTGTTTTATGAATATGAATAAATTCAAGGGTTTCTAGATCTACCTCTTTGCCCTCACATTCCAAATCTTCTACCTGGCCACCTACCAAGCCTGGGGCACCAGCAACCAAAGAAAGTTCTCCAACAACTTTCAATAATCTTTCTACTGGAACATTGGTAGTTCTTAAGGAAACCATCTCAAATGCCCTTGTTAAAAGAGCATCTCCAGCAAGTATTGCTATAGCATCTCCATAAATTTTGTGATTAGTTGGTCTTCCTCTTCGGAGATCATCATTATCCATAGAAGGTAGATCATCGTGTATTAATGACATCGTATGAATCATCTCTAATGCGACTGCAGTAGGCATAGCTTTACTAGAATCTTCTCCAGTCAATTCACATGCAGCCAAGCAAAGTATTGGTCTAAGTCTTTTGCCACCAGCTAATAAGGAATAACGCATTGCTTCCCTTAACTGTCTGGGCCTCTCAGGACCCAAAGATGAATCCAAAGCCTCCTCAACTTGATCTCTAGCTTTCGCGAGATAAGCGGTGAAGTCAAAAGGAGAAATGACTGCTTCCGCCATAAATGAAAAATGATTAATTAGATTCTCTCAGGATTAATGCTTTAAAAGAGCAAATCACTAAGGGTAGATGACAAACCGCAATGGTATTGCCATTGATTAACAGTATTTACTAAAAGCATTGAAACTGTCATTGGTCCTACACCTCCTGGAACAGGCGTAAAAGCTTTTACTTTAGATTTAATTTCGTTAACTTTAATATCACCGCAAAGTTTAAATTTTGATTCTAATGGATTCTCGGATTCTATAGGAATCCTATGAATTCCAACATCAATAACAACTGAGCCAGGAGAAACATGCTCAGCTCCAATTAATTGCGGCTTTCCAGTTGCCACAACTAATACATCAGCTTCTTTAGTCAATTTAGCTAAATTAACAGTTCTAGAATGAGCAACAGTAACAGTTGCATTAGCAGCTTGTAGCATTAATGCCATTGGCTTCCCTACAAGAATACTCCTACCAATAACAACCACTCTTTTTCCCTCTAAAAGAATATTATTTTGTCGAAGAAGTGCCATTATACCAGCTGGAGTACATGATCTAGGACCTTTTTCTCCTTTAATTAATCTACCTAAATTCAAAGTATTAAGTCCATCAACATCCTTTTCAGGGTTTATAGCTTTCAATAAAGGTGCTTCATCAATCCCTTTAGGTAAGGGTAATTGCAATAAAATGCCATCTATATTTTTATCCTCATTCAAGATGTTGATTTTTTGAAGAATTTCTTCAGTAGAGCTATTGCCTGAGAAATGAAACACAAAACTGACTAAACCTATCCTCTTGCACGCCTTTTCTTTATTAGATACATAAACTGCACTTGCTGGGTCGTCACCAACTCGAATAACTGCCAAGCCTGGAGGCCTCCCAGTTTTAGGAGTTAATTGATTAATTTCATGCTTAAGCCTAAGCTCTAATTCTCCAGCGAGTTTTTTACCATCAAGAATATTTGCCATAAGAACAAATTAAATTAAATACAACATGCTGCCAACAGATAGCTAACTTTAGATGGGTCTTACAAATCCTGTGCAAAAAATTCCTAGTTTGAAAAGCATTTGGAGAAATTGGTTTGTTAGCCAGTCACCAAGCAGGTCTCTTAGACAATGGTCTTTAGGAGAAAAGTCTTTAATAGTAATTTTAGCTGTATTAATAGCAATTGTTTCGTCATACAAACTATTAGCTGTTCCTGACTTGAAACCTGGAGACTTATCAACTTTTGAAGCCAGAGCCCCTAAAAACGCAAATGTAATTGATAGCGCTGCCTTAATTCAAAAAAAATCTGATCTTCTTCCAAGTACTTCGGTACAAGTAATAGACAAGAAAGCTTCCGGCAAAATAAAGGACCAAATCATTATTCAACTTAACGACTTAGAGCTATTAGCCAAAACAAATGATTCAGACCGAATAGGTCCAATAAACCTAACCTCTCAAGAGAGACTATGGCTTAGCAATCAGTCAAGAAAAAGATGGAATGTCTGGACCAAAGAAATAATCAGCGTTTCTGAAAAAATGCTTAGCCAAGGTTTAGTAAAGACCTTGGCATTAGACCAATTGAAAGAATCAGCATTTATACAATTGTCAAACTTTGAAGATAGCAGTCCTGCAAAGAGTATTGGAAGCAAATTAATTTCAAATACATTACAAGGAAAAAGCAATCTCAAACATGACCCTGGTAGAAGTCAACAATTACTTGAAGAATTGATTACAAAACAGGGCATCCCAACAATTGAAGTAAAAAAAGGTGATCTAATCACCAAGAAAGGTGAGGCTATTACACAAAAGAAGTATGACGTTCTTGATCACTTTGGTCTGATAAGAAGAAGGCCTCGACCAACTGAATGGTTTTGGACCTTTAGTGAGGCTCTAGTGAGTTGCTTCATATTGGTAATGATCATGAGAAAAGAAAAGCCTTTTCTTAAATCCAAACATGCATTATTAGCACTTGGTTTATTACTTACCGCACAACTCGCAAAGGATTGGTTTGGTGCTGCCATTAGTCCTCTTCAAATACTGGTTCCACCAACTCTTCTACTCTCCCAAGGGATTGGTCCGTTAAGTGCTTTAGGCTGGATGTCTATTACAAGTCTCTTATGGCCTGTCCCTGTAAGTGGCATTGGGGAGGGAAGATTAGTGGTCGCTGCAATTACAGCCTCATTAGTTGCATTTCAAGGTGTTCAAATGAGAAACAGGGCGCAATTACTCCAAATAGCCGTATTACTACCATTTAGCGCACTCTTACTTGAATGGTTCTTATTAAAAACCCAAATAGCTCCTTCAAATAGCGCATGGGGGAAACTTGCTCCAAATTCCGAAACTCTGATAACTGAAGTATTGGTTCTTGGCGCAATGCTTATGATCACAATCTTACTTTTACCACTTCTGGAAAATGCTTTTGGGTTATTAACTAGAGCTCGTTTACTTGAACTAGCAGATCAAGAGAGACCATTGCTAAGAAGGCTCTCAAGGGAAGCGCCTGGAACATTTGAACATACATTAATGATATGTAGCTTGGCTGAAGAAGGAGCTAGAAGCATTGGAGCAGACGTAGATCTTATCAAGACAGGAGGTCTATATCATGATATTGGAAAACTTCATGCCCCAAAATGGTTTATAGAGAATCAAGGCGACGAAAAAAACCCTCACGATGAACTTGACAATCCATACTTAAGTGCAGATATTTTGCAGGCGCATGTTGATGAAGGCTTAAAACTTGCGAAGAAGCATAACCTCCCAAGCCCTATAGCTGATTTCATACCAGAACATCAAGGCACATTAAAAATGGGATTTTTTCTTCACAAAGCGCGTGAAGCAGATTCTTATGTTAAAGAAGCTCGTTTCAGATATAAAGGTCCAAGACCAAGATCAAAAGAAACGGCAATCCTAATGCTTGCAGATGGCTGCGAAGCATCATTGAGATCATTAGGTCCCAAATCCAATGAATTAGAAGCAACTTTAACTATTAGAAAGATTATTAAATCACGAACATTAGATGGTCAACTTTCTAATAGTGATCTTTCAAAAGCAGAGATTGAATTAATTGTTTATGCATTTATAAATGTATGGAAAAGGATGCGGCATAGAAGAATAAAATATCCTATTAGTAATAAAAAACCATTCCTAGTTTCCTAAATATATTGAGATTTTAGAGCCTTATGTTTTTTCTATGAACAGGTAAAACCCAATAAATCAATGCAAATAAATTAAGCAGGGCTATCAAAAGGGAGATTCCAGTTAAACCAAAAAAGCCATCTACTAATAACAATCGAACAATTCCATAAGGCAATGCTCCAGCAAGAACCATAGAAGTAGCAATTATAGACATTATTACTCCCCATTTTCTTTGGGCCAAAAGGCCTGCAGAAGCAACAATCCCAACTATCGCTGCTGGCCAAGCAAGACTAATAGCAATAGTTATATTTGCCACTTGGAAAGGTGGGCCAGACGCAACAACATAAGCTATTAAAGGAAGGGCTACAATGTTTGCAAATAGTCCTACCCAAGAAAGAATCCAGTAATCTCGATAACCTATTCTCATAAGAATTAAAATAGAGAATAATAACAATTAAAATAGCTATAAAATTCTCACTAGGAGATAATCAAGTCAAAGTTGAAACTATATTTTTATACATAAGAAAGACTATCTAACTTAATCTATAAAAGCATATTTACTGAGTGATTTTAAATAATCTACTATTTAAGAATATTTTATGGTTCTCCAGGAACCATTAGAAGTCATCACTTCAATTCCAATTTTGCTATCGGAGTTTCTACTATCATCAAAGTTCATCCCTGAATTCCAATTTTTAGCGGCTCTTATAGCTGCATCAATAGATTCGTATTGCATATCTAGTACTGGATGAGGATGTCCATCCATACCGACCAATCTATAAAGGCTTGATTTAACTGGCATTATGGCCAACCATACAACTGTCACCTCTTAATTCTATATCGAATTGTGGTCACTCGGTAATTTCTTTACTGAATTTAGATCTTCAAAGATTTGCCTTTACAACGTCATGTTGTGGATGAATAGGAGATTTCTTTTCTGATGAGACAAGTCTATTAAGTGCATTGAGGTAAGCCTGAGCTGCAGCCACAACAACATCAGTGTCTGCTGAATGTCCTGAAAAAATCTTCCCATTTCGTCTAAGCCTGATTGTCACTTCACCAAGTGCATCTATCCCTTCAGTAACTGATTTAACCGAAAATTCAATTAAATCATTTTGTTCAGAAGTCAAAGTTTTGAGTGCTTTACATACAGCATCTACTGGCCCCGTTCCCAAGGCAACTGTTGTGTGTTCTATACCATCTTGATCAGCAATAGTTACTGTTGCTGTTGGCTTTAAAGCAGTTCCACAACTAACCTGAACTAAATGCAAATGAAACCATGCTTCTGGTTGCATAACTTGTTCACTAACTATTGCCTCAAGGTCTCTATCAGTAATTTCTCTCTTACGATCTGCTAAATCTTTAAATCTTGCAAATGCATCATTCAAATCGTCCCTATTGAGATCATATCCAAGCTCTTCAAGCCTTGCTCTGACAGCACTCCTTCCACTTAACTTACCTAGAGAAATTCTATTGTCAGTTAGTCCAACAGTTTTAGCGTCAACAATTTCATAGGTAAGTCGATTCTTCAAAACACCATCTTGATGAATTCCCGACTCATGAGCAAAAGCATTAGCACCAACAATCGCCTTATTAGGTTGTACAACCATCCCAGTGAGATTGGAGACCAATCGAGATGTTTTAGTAATTTCTTCAGTTCTAATTGCTGTTAATGGGGTTGGACTATTATCAGCCTTCCCAAGGAATGGATTGAAATAACGTCTTCGTACATGTAATGCCATGACAAGCTCTTCAAGGGCCGCATTGCCTGCCCTTTCTCCTATTCCATTAATGGTGCATTCTAATTGCCTTGCTCCATTTTTTACAGCCTCAAGAAAATTAGCTACTGCAAGGCCCAAATCATTGTGACCATGAACAGAAAGAATCGCTTCATCAATATTTGGAACATTATTATTGATTCCAGAAATCAATTTACCAAATTCAGATGGGGTAGTATATCCGACTGTATCTGGGATATTGATTGTTCCTGCTCCTGCAGAGATGGCATTTTCAATTACTTCGTATAAAAATTCAGGATCACTCCTTGCTGCATCTTCACAAGAGAACTCAACATCATCAGAAAGTGATTTTGCATATTGAACCATTTCGGGAACAATTTTAAGGACATCCCCACGTGACTTTCTAAGTTTATGCTCAAGGTGAATATCACTGGTTGCAATAAATGTATGTATTCTTTTTCTAGGAGCAGGGGAAATAGCTTCTCCACAAGCTTTTATATCTGCAATTGAGGCTCTAGCCAATCCGCAAATAATAGGTCCATCTTCACCTCCAACATTCTCAGCTATTTTCTGCACTGCATTAAAGTCGCCTTGACTAGCAAAAGGAAATCCAGCTTCAATAATGTCTACTCCTAATCGGGCAAGTTGTTGAGCTATAGCAAGTTTCTCCTCTAAATTGAGACTTGCACCAGGAGACTGTTCTCCATCCCTCAGGGTTGTATCAAAAATAAGAACTCGGCCTGGATCTTTGGCCATTTGAATTTCCTATTTAATTCAATAATGTTTTTATTCTAACTAGATTTCCATAACATCCTAAATTTACTAAAACTGTTTTTAAAACTTGGCAAAAGGAAAGCTCGCTATAATCTTGCATGCGCACCTCCCATACGTGAGGTCAACAAAACCTGGTTCTCTGGAAGAAGACTGGTATTTTCAAGCCCTAATGGAATGTTATCTTCCACTTTTACAAGTTCTGGAAGAATCCTCAAAAAATACGAATGAGAATCCAAAACTGACAATTTCACTTTCTCCAACTCTTCTTTCTCTTATAAATGATGAGGATTTAAAAAAAAGATTCCCAAGGTGGCTCAAAATTAGATTAAATCTATTGAGCAAAGTTGAAAAAGAACAACAAACCGCTGCTGATTTTTTAGCTGAAAAAATCAAGAATCAACTCGATAATTGGTTTGGCTGTGAAGGGGATTTAATTAAAAGATTTTCAGAGTTAAGGAATAATCAAGTTATAGATATTCTTACTTGCGCAGCTACACATGGATATCTTCCTCTTCTTAGAGAGAACAAAGAGTGTGTCAAAGCTCAACTTTCAACAGCTGTCAAACAACACTTTCGTTTTTTTGGGACCAATCCACAAGGCATTTGGCTCCCTGAATGTGCCTACTATGAAGGATTGGATAAACTAATGCTAGAGAATGGTCTTAGGTACTCTGTACTAGATGGGCATGGAGTTTTACATGCCCATCCCAGACCAAGATATGGGATATATGCTCCAATATGCACAAAAAGTGGAGTAGCATTTTTCGGAAGAGATAGTGAGTCAACCCTACCCGTATGGTCAGCAAAGCATGGCTACCCAGGAGATCCAAATTATAGAGAATTTCATCGAGATTTAGGTTGGGATCTACCTTTAAGTACCTTAAAAAAGATTGGAATAAATGAGAATAGGCCACTTGGTCTTAAACTTAACAAAGTAACTGGTGCAAATATATCTCTTAATCAAAAAGGCTTTTACGATCCTATAATTGCTGAAAGAAAAACAAAAGAACATGCCAAATCATACTTATTAGGGAGAAAGCTTCAAGTTGAAAATCTATCGAAAACAATTGATAAACAACCTATACTTGTAGCACCATTTGATGCAGAACTTTTTGGGCATTGGTGGTTTGAAGGTCCTTCTTTCCTCGCAGAGATCTTTAGACAAGTTAACAAGCAAGAAATAGAGTTTGTAAGGTTAAATGATATTTTATCTAAAAAGAGCAGTATTCAATTGTGTGAACCATGTCCTTCAAGTTGGGGGCAGGGAGGCTTTCACAATTATTGGATTAATGAAAGTAATTCCTGGGTTATAGCTGAATGGAGTAAAGCTGGTAAAGCAATGGTAGAAAAATGTACTAAAGGAGTTGAAAATGATTTTGAAATTAGAATTCTTCAACAGGCTGGAAGAGAATTACTTCTATGTCAATCATCAGACTGGAGTTTTATACTTCGTGCTGGAACTACTACAGAGCTTGCTAAAGAAAGAATCAATAGACACTTAAAAAGATTCTGGATTTTAATAGAAGCTTTAGACAGTAAAGAAAAACTATCAAAATCAACCTTGATACAGTTTGAAAACGACGATAATATTTTTCCGCTAATACAAGCCAAAGACTGGCAAGAGATAGAAGATAATTGATAGGATTAGACTTTAACCAAGCCAATCATTCCTAACTTTACTTTTAAAGGTGAAATAGTAAAAAGCCTTAGCATAACCAAAATCAACTGAGGCAAAGGGAGTGTGTTAGCCAAAAATCTAGACCAATCCTCCTTAGGCAGTCGAAAGAAAGTTGCAAAGAAACTTCTTAACAATGCCTCATCAAAACTCATTAAACGTTTTAAGCCAAACTGATATAAACGATGTCTTTGCACTAGTTCTTTTGTCCATAAAACCTTCCAACCTTTTTCTGCCAATTTAGCTGAATTCAAAGCTGGCTCAATTGACATTGACTGAGACAATACTTTAGCCAAATCTGGAGCTCGTCTTAAAAGAGCCCCAACCATATAACCAGAAGCAGGGTGAACCATGCTTGCAGATCCACCAAAAGCAAGAATAGGCTGGTCACGATCAGGCAAAGGAAGATTCATTGGAAATAAGCAATGTTCTTCATCTAAAACCTCTTGTATCTCTATCCCTCTCTTAGCCAACCTTGCTATTAAACGTTGTTTCAATTTACTCCAAGACAATGGGGGAGAACATGCAAGTGAGGTCTCTTCTACAAAAAATAATTCATCTCCAAAATCCATTGCATATAAAAAGGAAGGTGGTTCTTTCAATTCATTCTCTGTTAGATGATTAGATCTAAAATCCATTAAAACAAATCTATTTTTCTCTACAGGCGGTAAATTAAATCTTCCTACAACTCCATATGCTGCCTGTTGAGCTACTGCTCCATGATTAGGTCGACGTATAAAAGGACTTCTATGTCCACTTGCATCAACAACAATTCTGGCTCTATAAATATTTCCTGATGTACAAATTACTTCAGTAATTTTTTCGACATATCTTATGCTTTCTGCTGTTTCAATAAGCCAATCTAGACCTGAACATTTATCCAAAAGTGCATTTTGAAAGGCAGCCTGATCAAAAAGCCCATAATCAAAATCATGAGAAATTGGATCCACTCCATCAAAGCCCTCACCATTTCCAAAATAACTAACAGTGTCTTTCCAGCGGTGACCTAATAGTGACGCCATGCCAAGAGACTCAAGTTCTTCTGCCCATATGCCATAAGTATTAGTCCATGGTTTTTGGGGAGAATGTGATGCTAATGCACTTACGTCCAATCCTTGCTGAATCAACTCTGAAGCTATGCAAAGGGCAGCTGGTCCTGCACCCATAACCAATACATCGGAACAATTTTCCAATTTCAATCTTTAGTTATGTTTTCAACTTCAACATCATTAGTTGACCCTGAAGATTCGCTTTCAATCACTTCTTCTAACAAAGGAGGTACCAAAACGACTTCCGCTAAATGATCTCCTGTATCAAGACGTTGAAGCCTCACTCCAGTGGCAGCCCTGGATTGCTGAGAAACCTTATCAGCACTAGTACGAACAATCACACCTTTTTCGCTAACCAACAGCAATTCTTCCCCTTTGTCTAATACTTTTAAACCTACTAATTTATCTCGCTCACTTCTAAATTTTATTGCTCTTAGTCCCATACCAGCTCTTTTTTGTAATCGAAATTGCGTCACAGGAACTCTTTTACCCAAACCATTAGCTGATGCAACTAAGACCCAAGGCCCTTCATATTCACCCGATGAATCTATTTCTTCATCCACATTGGTATTAGCAATACGATCGGCAAGCTCCTTAGATAAAACATCCATACTTACCAATGAATCTGCTTTTCTAAGGTTCATAGATCTAACTCCCCTTGCTGTTCTACCCAAAGGCCTCAATTCACTATCATTTAAACGAAAATGAATAGTCATTCCAGTCCTCGATCCAATCAAAACGCTATCTCCACTTGAAGCTAATTTGACCCATCTTAATGAGTCTCCTTCTTCAAGATTTATAGAAATAAGTCCATTGGCTCTGATTTTACTAAAAGCTGAAACTGGCGTTCTTTTTATAAAGCCCCCAGTGGTGAGCATAAGCAAATGATTATCCTCATCAAATGAAGATACAGAAATCAATGATGTAATTGCTTCTTCACGGGGGATTGGCAAAAGTTGAACTACTGGAGTACCTTTTGCAGCTCTACTACACTGAGGGACACGATAAGCAGGAACAGAATAAGCAACTCCCTTAGCACTAAAGAGAAGCAAATTATCATGATCATTACAACTAATAAAACGTTTAACTTCTTCTTCTCCTTGACTTCTTGTTCCAGATTTACCTCTAGTTCCCCTACTAGTAGATTCAAATTCATTAACAGGCATCCTTTTTAAATAACCAGTTTCTGTAAGCAATACAACAGACCTTTCATTTGCTATTAAATCTATATCTTCAAGTCCGCTACCCAAATCAAGTATTTCAGTCCTACGCTCCTGTAAATATTTTTCTTTTATTGAAGATAATTCAACTTTAACAATATCCAAGACTCTAGTTTTATTAGACAAAATATCTTTAAAGTCGGTGATTTTACGAAGTAAATCCTCATGCTCTAGTCTTATCTTATCTGACTCTAAAGCAGTTAATCTTCTTAATTGCATCTGCAAAATAGCATCAGCCTGTATATCAGTTAATCCATGAATATCTTGAAGTTGCTTCTTTGCAATAGATGCATCAGGAGCTGATCTGATTAAAGAGATTATCTCATCAAGTTGATCTAAGGCAAGAAGTAGTCCTAACAAAAGATGGTTTCTTTCCTCTGCTTTCCTTAACAAGTAACGTGTTCTTTTCTCTATTATTTCAACCCTAAAGTCTAAAAAGACTTTAAGCATTTTTAACAATGACAAGGTTACAGGTTCACCATCAACTAGCGCAAGCATATTTGCACTAAAATTTGACTGCAAAGGTGTTAGCTTAAAAAGATTATTTAAAACAACCTGAGGATAAGAATCCCTTCTCAGTTCAACAACTACCCTCATCCCATCACGATCACTTTCGTCTCTTATATCTGAAATACCTTCAAGCTTTTTATCATTAACCATAAAGGCAATCCTTTCTATTAAAGCAGCTTTATTTGTCTGATAAGGCAATTGAGTTATTACAATCGCATCCTTATCTGGCCTGCCAGGACTTTCCAAAGTCTCTATTTCAGCGACCCCTCTCATGGTCACAGATCCTCTACCTGTTAAATATGTATCCCTTATTCCACTTCTTCCCAAGATCTGTCCACCTGTTGGGAAATCTGGTCCTGGAATAATTTTCATAAGCTCTTGATCGTTTAAATCTGGCTTAGAAATCAAAGTCATCAAACCATCAATCAACTCACCAAGGTTGTGAGGCGGTATATTTGTGGCCATTCCTACGGCGATTCCTGATGAGCCATTAAGCAATAGCTGAGGAATACGTGCAGGCAAAACAGTTGGTTCTTGCTGTGAACCATCAAAATTATCAATGAATTCAACCGTCTCAGACTCAATATCTTCAAGCAAACTATCTTGAGTTAAAGATCTTAAGCGAGATTCTGTATATCTCATTGCGGCAGGAGGATCATTATCAATTGAACCAAAATTCCCATGACCATCTACTAAGGGCATTTGCATAGAAAAATCTTGCGCCATACGAACCAAGGCGTCATAGACTGCAGTATCTCCATGGGGATGATATTTACCTAAGACTTCTCCCACGACACGTGCACATTTTCTATAAGGCCTGTCACTTGTAAGTCCTAATTCATACATTGCATAAAGAATTCGACGATGAACAGGTTTCAAACCGTCCCTTGCATCAGGCAAAGCCCTTCCAACAATTACACTCATCGCATATTCCAAATAGGAACGCGACATCTCATTTCTCAGGTCTGTCTGGATGATCCGATCTTCAAACTCGCCTGGAACACCTAAATTGGGTTCCGTAGGATCAGCCATACAAGGTACTCTTATTAAATATGCCTATTTTATCTCGGAACTAGCTTAATTGTTAGTACAAAATACCAAATTCTTCTACATGATTTGATCTCATCACAAGCCATGCGCAAACGCGCCTTAAAGAGTACGAATAAAAATATCATTTAAGATAAGCTATCCCTTTTCGTAAATCAATAAAACCATCCTTCAACGATGAGTCTTCTTCGAAAGATTTAAGAGCACAAGAGGATGTTAAGAGCAACAATTAAATACAATAAGCAAGTCAATTAAGGCCTAAAGTTAGAGGGTGTTGTCCAGAAGAAGAACCAAAGCGTAAAAGAATAGAAAGAAATATTAAATCAAGAAAGGGCCAATAGACCTATTAGAACTAAATATAATGATCTATTCTCTTTTAAATTTAGAAGGATAAATATTTTATTAATTTAAAGTTGTAAAATTTTTACCAAAAAGAATAAATTCAAAAGAATATCAAGATTTTTTCAAAACAAGTAATTCCCTCTAATTAGATGGCTACATTTATATTATAGATTTATAGCCTTAAATGATTTGGAGTATAATAATTTATATAATATAAAATATGATCTGCATTAATTTACTTTAAATTGTCAATATTTCTTCAGTTAAATCTTCCGATTGATAAAAGCAAATTAGTTATTTACCTACCGCCCAATGACACATCCAATACTTCTTGCTATTAAAAAAGATGCTGATTAAGAAACTTTTCATTCACGATCGAACACTATACCGATAATCTCCTAGAACAATGTTCAACTACTAACAACCAAAGCATTAGACTTTGTTATTCGTAGTGTTCCAGAACACCTATTGATTGAAACCTAACTTGGATATTCAACTCGGCCACTCAAAACATGTTCGTCGTGCTTATGGCATAGATGAAATAGCACTCGTACCTGGAGGAAAAACAGTAGATCCAGAAAACACAGAGACAACCTTATTACTAGGCAATAAAGAACTCGAAATACCAATTATCGCAAGTGCAATGGATGGTGTGATGGATGTAAATATGGCGGTTACACTTTCGAGACTTGGTGCATTAGGAGTATTGAACCTTGAAGGAGTACAAACCAGATACGAGGACCCTCAGAAGGTATTAGAACGTATTTCTTCAATAGGCAAAAACGAGTTTGTCCCGCTAATGCAAGAAATATATAGTCAGCCCATACAAGAAGACTTGATAAAAAGAAGAATAAGTGAAATCAAAGGCCAAGGAGGAGTAGCAGCTGTAAGTGGAACTCCTATTGCAGCACTTAATTTTCAAGAATCAATTGCTCAAGCAGATCTATTTTTTCTTCAAGCAACAGTGGTATCAACTGAGCATATTGGGAAAAAGGATCAAACAAAGCTAGACATCTCTAAACTTTGCAAAACATTAGGCATACCAGTAATAGTAGGCAATTGTGTAACTTATGAAGTAGCAATCAATCTAATGAAAGCAGGGGCTTCAGCAATTCTTGTTGGAATAGGCCCTGGTGCAGCATGTACATCTAGAGGAGTTCTTGGTGTTGGAGTACCTCAAGCTACTGCTGTATCAGATTGTTCAGCAGCACGAGATGATTATCAAAAAGAGACTGGAAAATATATACCTATAATTGCCGATGGAGGAATTATTACTGGTGGAGATATTTGCAAATGTATTGCATGTGGAGCGGATGGCGTAATGATCGGTTCTCCTATTGCTAGAGCGTATGAGGCTCCAGGCAATGGTTTCCACTGGGGGATGGCGACGCCCAGTCCAGTACTTCCAAGAGGAACCAGAATAAAAGTTGGGTCAACTGGAAGCATAAAGCAAATACTTCGTGGGCCAGCGACCTTAGACGATGGGACTCACAATTTATTGGGTGCATTAAAAACATCAATGGGGACTCTTGGTGCGCAAACAATAAAAGAAATGCAAAAAGTAGAGGTAGTCATAGCACCATCGCTTCTATCGGAAGGGAAGGTATATCAAAAGGCCCAACAACTTGGAATGGGCAAATGATTTATCAGAATTGTCAACAAATTTGCGGTTAGTTTTTATGGAGAAATGACTCAAAGGTTAAAGCCCTTTTCAATTAGCCTAGAAGATACAAAAGACTTATTCCAATTAAAGGTCAAACAAATACAAGTAATGGCAAGAATCATTTTTTCAGGCAAAATAAATATATAAAAACAGTTTTCTTTAGTTTTTGAATTCATGTCTAGCGCTGCTGCTGTAACCGATTCTTCATTCGAGCAGGAAGTGCTCCAGAGTAGTATACCTGTACTTGTAGACTTCTGGGCACCCTGGTGTGGTCCATGCAGGATGGTTTCACCTATTGTTGATGAAATTTCAAAAGATTTTGAAGGCAAAATAAAAGTTTGCAAACTCAATACAGACGAAAATCCCAATGTTGCAGGTCAATACGGTATTCGCAGTATTCCAACACTAATGATCTTCAAGGGTGGGCAAAAAGTTGATACAGTTGTAGGCGCTGTACCTAAAGCCACTCTTTCCAGCACGATATCCAAGCATCTATGATTTTTAATAACAAAAGAATTTAATTATCTGATTTAGTGAATATTAATATTGGTCTAATCGATTATGGGATGGGAAATCTACATTCTGTAGAGCAATCATTCAAAAGACTTCATCAGCCCTTAAAGATAGTAAAAGAAGAGAAAGATATAGACGAATGTCATGCATTGATTCTTCCTGGAGTCGGTGCATTTGACCCAGCAATGAGAAACCTTAAGCAAACCAATCTCATTCCCAAATTAAAAGAGTGGAATAAAAGCAATAAGCCTCTTTTGGGAATATGTCTTGGGCTCCAACTTTTATTCGAATCGAGTGATGAAGGAACTTTAGAGGGATTAGGGCTAATCAAGGGGAAAATAAAGCATCTACCAGAGCAACAAAATCAATTAATCCCTCATATGGGATGGTCATTATTAAATCATCACAAGCAATGCCCATTGTTTGATAAAAAAGATGGTCCTCAATGGATGTATTTTGTACATTCATTCGCAGCCGTACCTGATGAAGATATAGACATTGCTGCATCAGTTAATTTTGGAGAAGAAAAAATTACTGCAATTATATGGAAGGATAAGCTTTCAGCTTGTCAATTTCATCCCGAAAAATCAGGTAAGTCTGGGCAGAAATTGTTGACTCGCTGGCTTAATTGGGCAAAAGAAGAGAGGTTAAAGTCAAATTGACAGGACAATTACGTTTATTAAGTGGGAGAAAGCTTATAAGTCCTATAGGGAAATCAACCAGACCTACTACATCAATTGTAAGAGAATCATTAATGAATATTGTCAGAAGTAAAATTATTAATTCCAACTGGCTTGATCTATATAGCGGCAGTGGAGTAATTGGGTGTGAGGCCATTCAAGCTGGAGCAAGCTCCGTATTAGCAGTTGAAATTAATAAAAAGGCATATCAAATATGTAAATCAAATCTCTATACTGTGAATAAAGCATCTCATAAAAAAGTATCTGTTAAAGTAATAAATAGTGAGGCAAATAGATTCCTTAAGGAAGGCTTTGAAAAATATTCCGAAGACATGTATAAACGTATTCAAATAAAACCCTCACGATTTAATTTCATATATATAGACCCACCTTATAAAAGCGACTCATATTGCTCGACACTTGAAAACTTATTAAGAGGTAAATGGGTAGAAAAAGAATGCTTAGCAATATGTGAGTTTTCAATTTTCAATCAAATCAAAGTGCCTTCTAAATGGATTATGAGCGAACAAAAAAATTATGGGAAAACAGGGTTAATGCTTCTCACTCCCAATCAGGCATAGCACTGCCGCGTCTATATTGATTCCATGCAGCCACAAATAAACCTAAAATAGTGATAGGGACTAAGCCTAAAACAATTCCACAGAGTAGAGGTTCAATCATTTGCTCGCAAAAAGTTAGATTGTTAATGACAATTATTTCATGTTAACTCTCTTTTTGTGAAAAGCACTTCATCAATTGGTGCAGTTGAGGCAGAAAACCTTAAAAGAGGTTTGATTCCCTTATTAATAATCTGTGGAATTTCTTGTCTTTTAATTCTGTTCTTACTAATAAACAATGCTAAGAAAGATCCATATATAGAAAAAAGTCTTAGCCTCACAGGGTCTATAGATAAAGGCAGCAAGCTTTTTCGAATGAATTGCGTAGGGTGTCATGGAATCAGTGCGCAAGGATTTGTAGGCCCTCAACTAAATAATGTGACTGATGATTTAAACGACGAAAAAATTATCAAGCAAATTATAAAAGGTCTTACACCTCCCATGCCCAGCTTTGAGATGGAACCTCAATCAATGGCAGATCTACTTGTTTATCTTCATTCATTGAATTCTTAGCTGTGAATCTAAACACTCATAAACTAAAAATCATTCTTGTTGAGCCACTAGGAGAAATAAATATTGGAAGTGTAGCAAGACTTTGTGCAAACTTTGATGTAAATGAATTACGACTAGTTTCACCACTATGCGATCCAATGAGTACTGATTCAATAAAGATGGCTGTTCATGGTAAACGATTCCTAGAAAATGTATCGATTTATTCAAATCTTATAGATGCTATTAATGATTGTGGTCGTGTAGTTGCAACTTGTGGTCGGATTGATCATGGAAATATTCCTCTCCATTCCTCAGAGAATGCATTGAAATGGCTTTTAGAAAAAAACACACAAAAGCCTATTGCAATAATTTTTGGGCGCGAAGATAGAGGTCTTAAAAATTCAGAACTGCAAATGGCCCAAAAAGTTCTAACATTAAGAACATCCCATCAATATCCTTCATTAAATCTCTCCCATGCTGTGGGAATTGTCCTCCATGAGTTATCCTCATATTCTCAAAAAGATTTTTCACACAAATTATCATCAAAAGCTGAACCTGCTTCAGCAAAAGAGCTTAATGATTTTTTAGAAGATACTAAGAGCTTATTATTAGAAGTAGGCTTTCTGCTACAACATACTTCTCAAGCACGAATTTCTAAAATAAAAGGGTTATTGCAAAGGGCAGAAGCGAGAAGTGAAGATATTGCTTTAATAAGAGGTATGATAAGGCAAATACGATGGTTTTCTCAAAATAAAAACCAGGATCTATAATTTAAGACGGGGAAGTCTAATTGGAAAATAATAACGATTCATTCAACAGATTTAAATTTAACGATTTAATTAAAAATATAATTAATCTCATTTTAATCGGTATAGGTCTAGGAATAATAACAGGCACTCTACTAAAGATTAACAAAGACGAAATTACAAAAGATTATTCTAAAAGCGATTCAAATATTGGTAAAAATCAAAAACAATTTAAACCAAAAGAGAATTTAAAAGATCCAATTCCATATTTTAAAAAGAGCATAAAAAGTAATGAAAATAACTATTCAACAAAAGATTATAGCCATTTAACAGAAAAATATCCTTCGGAAGTTCAAATTAGGATCCTAATACAAGAATGGTTAAAAGCAAAATCTGACATCCTTTCAGGAAATGAAAATTCCAATTTATTAAAAGTAGCAGATAATAAACTTGTTAATATTGTCAAAGTGCAAAGAAGAAAAGACATGTTATCAGGTGAGAAGCAAATTATAAATGCAAAAATAGATTCATTAGAAATAAAAGAACAACTCGACAAAAGGATTGAGGTTAATGTTATAATTCAATATAATGACAAAAGGATAAGCAAATATGGTGAGGTCATTAAAGAAACAAATCTTACTTCTTTGAAGATCAAATACATATTAGGTAAAATCAAAGGCAAATGGAAGCTTCTTGACTTTTATAATATTAAATAATATAAATGCATTGTTTTAGTTAAACATCAAAGCTATATAGAAATATAAAATCATCTATTAGATAATTCATAAGGGTTCGAAATTTATTCAAGATATGAATAGGAAATAGTATGATGATTTAATGGTTTATCAGAAAAACTTAATTTAAAATTATTATCTTAATTAGCATATTAGATGCAACCTACCAACTTAGTCATCGGTTCAAGCATTTTGTTGATCATGAAATCCATTTGGGCTTTCATGGATTTCCTTAAAGATTGCTATATCAACCTTTTACTAAAAAAACAAGTTCTAGGTATCCCAATTGTGAAACAATCTTCTTCAAGACAAAATATCAAAAAGTGAGTTCACCTCGGAAGCGCAGGGTTTTCCCCTTTGCAGCAGTAATTGGACAAGCAGAGATGAAGCTTGCTCTTCTTCTCAACGTAATTGACCCTCGCATTGGCGGGGTGATGATTATGGGAGATCGTGGTACAGGGAAATCAACCACAATTAGAGCCTTGGCAGACCTCCTACCCGAAATTACCGTAGTACAAGGAGACCCATACAACAGTTCCCCAGATGATCCTGATCTCCAAAGTTCAGAAGTCAAGGGATTAATTGATCAAGGAGAAGTTCCAATTACGGAGAAAGCCCAGGTACCAATGGTTGACCTGCCACTAGGTGCAACTGAGGATCGCTTATGCGGAACAATTGACATCGAGAAAGCATTAAGTGAAGGAGTAAGAGCTTTTGAACCAGGACTGCTAGCAAAAGCAAATAGAGGCCTTTTGTATGTAGATGAAGTAAATCTCTTGGATGATCATCTTGTTGATGTGCTTCTTGATTCAGCAGCTTCTGGATGGAATACGGTTGAGCGAGAAGGTATTTCTATAAGGCATCCAGCTAGATTTGTCCTTATTGGTTCAGGAAATCCAGAAGAAGGCGAATTAAGGCCACAACTTCTTGACCGTTTTGGAATGAGTGTGGAGGTTCGTACAGTTAGGGAGCCAGAACTGAGAGTTCAAGTTGTTGATCAAAGAACAGCATTTGACAATGATCCTGACGCGTTCACCTCTGCTATTGAGGCATCTCAGGAAGCTCTTCAGAACAAAGTTCTCTCTGCTCAAGAGCTACTTCAAAAAGTTGAGATCGATGATGACCTTCGCCTTAAAATCTCAGCTATTTGTGGTGAACTTGATGTGGACGGTTTAAGAGGAGATATTGTCACAAACCGATCTGCAAGAGCTCTCGCTGCATTTGAAGGGCGCTCAGAAGTCACTGAAGACGATGTTGCCCGAGTTATTTCTTGCTCTCTTAGGCACAGACTTAGAAAAGATCCGTTAGAACAAATCGATTCAGGAGATAGAGTTATAAAGGCTTTTTGCAAAATATTTGAAAGAAGCGATCAAAACACTCTCAATGAATTCGAATTAGCTTCAGCGGAGTAATGGCATTGTGATCATTCTTGGAATTGATCCAGGGCTGGCAAGAGTTGGGTTTGGCCTTATAGATGTGACACTTGGTAGAACAAAAATGCTTGATTGTGGAATAATCAAAACAAGCAAAAGTCTCAATGAAGGGAAGAGAATGTTGGAAATCAAGAAAGACTTGAGTGAATTAATAGAGCAATGGAGACCAGATTTAGCAGCGGTGGAAAAGTTTTTTTTCTATAAGTCCAGTACAACAATTAGTGTGGTTCAAGCTAGAGGTGTTTTGTTAATGACACTAGCTAGTTTTGATATACCAATATTAGAGTTTCCACCAATGCAAATCAAACTTGCTGTGACAGGCTACGGTCATGCAAAAAAAGATGAAGTATTAGAAGCAGTAATGAGAGAATTAAATCTTGAAACTCCACCTAGGCCTGATGACGCAGCAGATGCTCTGGCCATAGCTCTTACAGGTTATTTTCAAAAATAGAACTTATCAAAACAAGCTATATAAAGTAATTAATTAAACATTTAGTTAAATGAATACATACAAGCAAAAAAAAGAAGCTAGAAAGAAATATAGAGCTATTAGGATGGAAAATATATCATTGGCACAGGATTTTATTCTTATAAAAGTTAAAGAGTATATAAACAGTTTAGCTTTAGAAACTTCATCAAGATTAATGATAGGGATCTACTGGCCTTTAGCTGGAGAAGTTGATTTAACAAGTTTAAAAAACATTCCTAAAATCGCTCTAGCTTTACCTGTTGGACATAGTAGAGGTTCAATTAGTTACCACCGATGGACAAACACCCCCTTAGGTAAAGACTCATATGGCATTCCAGCGCCTATATCAGAACCACCCCTTCACCCACAAGATCTTAATCTTCTTCTTGTACCAGCTTTGGCAATTGATCAAAACGGAATCCGATTAGGATATGGAGGTGGATGTTTTGATCGTCTAAGAATGAAACCCATTTGGTCGAAAACTCCGGCTTTCGTAATCACTCCAAAAGCTTGTATAACAGATTCCTTATTGCCTAGAGATAATTGGGATATTCCTTTTAATGGATGGATCAACGAAAAAGAGATATTGGAAATAGAAAATTTAAAACTCTAGTCAGACAGATACTATGCTTAAAGGATTATTCATTACTGCAATTTCACTTTATGACTCAGTCGACAGTTAATGATCCAAATAAGGATAATTTTGGAAGTGATGAATTAAATAAGATCGTAGCAAAATTGCAATCATGTTCCAATCCTCGTATCCGCTATGAATATTTACTTTATTTAGCAAAGCATCTGCCATCTCTCCCACTGGAATCATTAAATGAATCCAGCAAAGTCAGAGGTTGTATTTCCCAGGTATATGTTATCGGTCAGCTTAAGAACGGGAAATTATTCTGGGAAGGCTATTCAGATGCACTTATCACTAAAGGCATGCTCTCTTTTTTAATTAAAGGCCTTAACAACTTAACTCCAAAAGAAGTCCTAAATATCGATCCCAATTTCATCCCAGCAACAGGTCTAAGTAATAGCCTTACGCCCTCAAGAGTAAATGGATTTATGAATATTTTTCTTAAAATGAAATCCCAAGCTCAATCTTTTAATAAGTAAATAGACCTGTAGAAAAAACCATCACTATATAATTAAAACCATGACTCAAAAAATTGGTATTGGACTCCTCGGTCTTGGAACTGTTGGAACTGGTGTAGCGAATATTATCGGTTCCCCAGAAGGGCGAAACCCTCTACTGTCAAGTATTTACATCTCGAGAATAGCCGTAAAGGATTTAAACCGTACTAGAAATATACAGATAGATTCTTCAATACTTACTGATGATCCATTCGAAGTGGTAAATGATCCCAATGTTCAAATCGTTGTGGAAGCGATTGGTGGTATCGAACCAGCAAGAAGTATTATCTTAAGTGCTATAAAATCTGGCAAATCTGTAGTTACAGCTAACAAAGCTGTTATAGCTAGATATGGTCAAGAAATTTCAAATGAAGCTAATAATGCAGGTGTATACGTACTGATTGAAGCAGCTGTAGGTGGAGGCATCCCAATTATTGAGCCATTAAAGCAATCTCTAGGAGGCAACAGAATCAAAAAAGTAACTGGGATAATTAATGGAACAACCAATTTCATTCTTAGCCAAATGACTAAAGATGGTGCTAAGTATCAAGATGTTTTGAAAGCAGCTCAAGATCTTGGATATGCAGAAGCCGATCCTGAAGCTGATGTCGATGGACATGATGCCGCAGATAAAATTGCAATATTGAGTGGTCTTGCATTTGGTGGTGCAATTGAGCGAGAAAAGATACCCACCAAAGGAATAAGCAATCTAGAAAATATTGATATTAATTATGCCAAGCAACTGGGATATGAAGTCAAATTACTTGCAACTGCTCAACATTTAGTCGACAAGGAACCAATTAATTCTTCTATAGCTTTGGCTTTAAGTGTAGAGCCAACCCTTGTTCCCCAAGCCCATCCCTTGGCAGCAGTTAATGGAGTAAATAATTCTATTCTTATAGAAGGTGACCCTATAGGCGAAGTAATGTTTTATGGCCCTGGTGCAGGAGCTGGTCCTACGGCATCAGCTGTAGTGGCTGACATACTGAACATTGTTGGGATAGAACTTACCCAAGACGTTAAAAAGTCACTAGATCCACTATTGTCGGCATTTAGCTGGAGAAAATGTTTTTTAGCTGATCCCAGAGACATTCCCCAAAAAAACTATTTGAGGTTAATTACTAAAGACACTCCAGGTGTAATTGGTAATATAGGAAGTATTTTTGGGGAGAATCAAGTTTCTATTCAATCAATAGTTCAATTTGATTCAATGAATTCTCAAGCAGAAATAATTGTAATAACTCACAAAGTTAGCAAAGGGCAAATTTCTGATTCATTACAGAAAATAGAACAATTAAATGACGTAATAAAAATCGCCTCTCATTTGAGTTGTCTTTAAACAAAGTCATTTATGGCATATAACAGGAAATATTGTTAAATATATATATGTTGGGAAAATCTCAACTTATAAATCCTCTTTCCTATTTGAAATCCTCAGTGGGCAAGGGAATTAAAATTAGTATTCTAAGCTGAGCCAATGCCTCCAGAAACCCTTAATCAAGGTGATTGTGTAAAGCTATTAGATGAAGAAAGCCTTTTTCAAGTAATAGGCGTAGATACTGAACATAAAAAATGCTGGGTAAGGCGCTGGCCAATGCTGCCAGCGGGATCTCCTGTGTTTGAAGTACCAATTCAAAAGGTAGCTGCTCAATAGATACTTCTTCTTATTCCAACAGAAATCAATGAAAATCATTAAATGCATTTCAAATACAAGTCTGACACATTAAAAAATTTAAGTCCATTAGCAAAATTGGGAGTATTAATATTACTTTTAACTCAAATTTCGTGTGCTAAAAGTATTTCGGAAAACAAAGTAATTATAGCCAGCAAAGGGAAGATTGAATCTATTGATCCAGCACAGGCTTACAAATTACTTGCAATTCAATTAATTAGCAGCCTAGGAGATACATTATATCGTATCAATTCCAAAGGTATTATTGAGCCAATACTAGCAAAGTCAGTTCCAAAGATTAGCAAAGATGGATTAACAGTTTCTATAGAGTTGAGAAATGATGTTTTGTTTCATGATGGGACTCAGTTTGATGCTAAGGCAATGGCATTTACCATCAATCGCTTTATAAATATAGGAACACTTAATTATGTTATTGATGATAGAATTAATTCTATTGAAACACCTGAAAAATTTCTTTTAAAAATAAATCTTTCCAGGCCTTCAAGCTCTATCAAAGGACTCTTATCTTCCATAAACCTTACACCAGTTTCACCAAGTTCATACTCGGAAAATACTGATAAATTCCTACATGATAATTTCATTGGGACTGGACCTTATAAATTAGTTAGTTATACGCCAGAAAAACAAATCATTGAACCTTTTAAGGAATATTGGGGCGAAAAAGCAAAAAATCAAGGTGTGAATTATATTAGTTTAAATACATCAACAGCACTTTTCAGTGCAATTAAAACAGGTCAAGTAGATATATTATTATCTAATTCTATAGAAGATGGTCATAGACTTGCATTAAATAGATTATCTATCAATAGTGTTTTGCAGCAAGTAGAGACTACTCCTATGCAAATTGGATATATAGCATTTCGAACAAATTCAGAATTACTTTCAAAAAATGCAATTAGAAAAGCACTCTTACATTCTTTGGATAGAGAGTTAATTTCTAAACAGGTAAGCTATGGGTTAAGGAAGCCTTTAAGATCATTAACACCTCGATTCTTATGGAGCCGAAGCACTTCACCTTGGCCAAAATACAATATTAATATTGCCTCTAAATTATTTGAAGAAGCAGGATATTGCAAAACCAAAAAACTGAAGCTACCTCTAACATTTAGATCAAATGTACCTTCAGATAAGCTTTTAGCCCTTACATGGAAAGAACAAGTTAAACGTGATTTGTCTAATTGTTTGGAGATTTCACTGAATGGAGTTGAGTCAACAACTGTATATAAACAACTTGCCGATGGAGTTCACCAAGCAGTAATTCTAGATTGGACTGGGGACTATCCAGATCCATACGCTTACTTATCCCCTCTACTTGATTGCAAAAAAATCAGTTTCGAAAGCTGTAAAGAAGGGGAAGCAGTATCTGGAGGAACTTTTTGGACAAATAGCGACCTGCAAGAATCTCTAGAAAGAAGTGAGTCTCTACAAGGGAATGAAAGACTCAAAGAGCTCCAAAAGGCTGAGGATATAGCATCAGATGGAGCTGCTCTTTTACCAATATGGCTTCTTAGACAAAGAGTTTGGTTCCAAAACAACTTAACTAAACCTGAATTTGATGGAAGCGGAAGGCTTCTTCTTCATAAAATCGTCAAGACAAATGAATAGATCCAAAGCATTACTTCAATACTCATTAAGCAGATTGGCTTTAACCCCAATAATGCTATGGCTAATTTCTACTTTAGTTTTTTTATTACTTCGAGTGGCTCCTGGAGATCCAGTAGATGCAATTTTAGGTAACCGTGCAGACAATGCTGCAAGAGAAGCTCTAAGGGCAAGGCTTGGTTTAGATATACCTTTAATAAATCAATATTTTCAATACCTAAATAACCTTATCCATGGAGATTTAGGTCAATCACTTAGCAATCAAGAACCCGTTCAGGCAATAATTGCAAAAACCTTACCTGCCAGTTTAGAGCTAGGGATTTCGGCATTGTTAATTGCTTCAATACTTGGTTTTTGTGTTGGCTTTACCAGCATTGCCATACCAGAAGGGAAGACAGATCTTGCAGGTCGTTTATTTGGGATTGGCACCTATGCATTACCGCCCTTTTGGGCTGCAATGGTAATTCAAATTTTCTTCTCAGTTGTTCTAGGTTGGCTTCCAGTAGGAGGTCGCTTTCCACCTTTATTGATGCAACCAGAAGGCAGTGGCTTCATAATATTAGATAGCCTTAAAAGTGGAAATATAGATGCATTAATAGGTGCAATTAGACATCTTGTTTTACCCGCAAGCACATTAGGTCTCCTATTAAGCGGTATATTCAGCCGGTCTCTAAGAATAAATCTAGGAAAAGTACTAAACGCTAATTATATTCAAGCCGCAAGAAGTAGAGGCATTAAAAAGTATAAGATAATTTTAATTCATGCTTTACCTAATGCTTTATTACCCGTTCTAACGATTGCTGGACTGACAATTGCATCATTGATAGGAGGTGCACTTTTAATAGAAGTAACATTCTCATGGCCTGGGATTGCACTAGGTTTAAAAGAAGCAATAAGCCAAAGAGATTATCCAACAGTTCAGGGTATTGTCATTGTGATTTCAGGCCTTGTAGTACTAATTAGTTTAGTGGTAGATCTAATTATTGCTTTTATAGATCCAAGAATTAATTACTAATATTTTTTACTTTAGTAACAATATTACGGTCAAGTAAATGAAATCTTAAATCTGTTGTGACATTATTCATCAATACAGGAACAGATTTATTTTGTTCCAAATTATCAAGGAAGTTTATTATTTCCTTCGCTAATAAGCTTTGTACTGAAAAAGGGTGTGAACCAACCAAAATATCACTAATTTGATATATATCTGTTTCTTTTAATTGCTTATTTTGATCATCAACTCTAATAGGGGAAAAATGGCTAGCACCTTCAATAATTAAAACCCTACTTAATTTATTAGACTTAGCCGAAAGAAAAAGGCCTAATTGTTCTGAGAGAGCTGGAGTAACAAGATCAAAAGTTCCACCTGTTAAAAAAATAGGTACATTTATTTTTGCACTTAAAGGCTCTGGCCACAATAATTTACCAAAGCTATTGATACCAATAATTGCAGATAAATCAAAAATTTTATCTTCTTTTGCCAAAGGCACATCTACTAATTGACACTGTAAAAGTCTAGAAAGATTAGTAATTGAAAGATCATTTAATGCAGAATTACATCTTGCAGCCAAACCTGCCTGAGGGGTGGCACCAGAAGCCAAAAATGCCGTTAAAGCTCCTAGAGAATGTCCCATTAAGACAACTCTCTTCCCCTTTAAATTGAGTATTCCTTTTTCCTTGGCATTTAAGACTGCTTTTAAATCAGCTAAGCGATAAGGATATACTTCTGCTCCTCCTGGTACAGGATTGCTACCTTCAACAAAAGAATGCATTGCTTTTGCATTACTTCCAGGATGATCAAGGACAACAACCTCCCAGCCTCGATGACTAAGACTTCTAGCAAGCCAACGAAAATGACTTTGGTCTCCTCCTAAACCAGGCATAAAAGCAATCCAATTATCTCTTGAGGAACTTCTTGCTAATGGTTTCCAAATCTCAACTTCTAAATCTTCAGATCGATGAGATACCTTTATTTTCAAAGTCTCTTTTAACGATTCCTTTAAATCATCTTCAGAACTTTTATCAACTTTCAACAAATTTATATTAGAAGAAAAACTTCTTAAATCTGTCAATAATTTTTGCTGCTTCTGCAATTCATTTCGCCAATTAGATAAAACAAGGAGCCAGCCATCTAAATCAAAATGTACAACCTCTGCAGATAATCCCTTTAAAAGATCTAATAATGAAACTTCCTCCTGATCCTCAAGGAGAGTCTCTAAAGTATTAAAAAGCTTTATACCACTATTATCATCATCTATTACAACAAGATCACTGATTTCGTCTAACAACTTGCGTCCTGCCCAACTCCTAAGGAGTTGTCTAGCCATACTTTTATCTTTAATTAGAGGAGCTTCTAAGAATTCTGATAATGCAGCTCTACTTTTAAAGCCAAGCATATTAAGCCAAAAAGCTAGTTCTGAATTAGCCTTTAAATCATCGAGATCTTTGTCATTTAAACCTCTATTCCAAAGATTCAATTCGTCTATTGGAATAGGAATAGTCATTCCATCAAAATGAAACTCCACCCTTTCAGCTGCATATAAATGGCTTCCAAAGCAATTGATTGTACCAATAGTGGCAACCAAGCAACTAACAATTATTCTTCGTATTGAGCTTCTTAAAGGCAACGACAACTCTCAAACAATGGTGGAATCAGTTTCCCTCAAAGCTGCGCAGAATCACAACTTGTAGATTATTAGCTTCAATTGGAGCTGGAGGTGTTCTATACCTAACTCCTCTTGTATTTAATAATCTATCTTTTAGTGCAACTCAAATTGGATTAGGTTTTTGTGCAGCTGCAGCAGCAGGAACATTTACAAGACTAACAACTGGCATTTTCCTTGACAGGGGAACTGGATTTTCTATCCCATTAAGGATAGCTGCCCTATTAGCAATTACAGCTGATCTTATTCTTTTTACAGCCTATACGAAGCAAGCCTACATCTTCGGTGAATTATTCCTTGGGGGGGCTGCAGGTATTTATTGGCCTTCTGTCGAAATAGCTATCCCAATTTCCTGCAAAGAAGGTCAGTCTGGTAAAGGGTTTGCACTAGCTCGTACAGCTGACGCTCTAGGAGTCAGCATAGGTGTTTTACTAGGCTCAGTTTCTGCATCAATTGGCTATTTAAGGTCAATTTATTTGATAGAAATATGCTGTATGTTTATTTTACTCGCATTGCTCGAAGATAAGGATTCCAAGCAAATACTTCCAGTCAGCAGAGTCAATCCAAATATAAATAGTTCAAATATGATAATAAAAAACTATTCGGAAATAATTAATTTAATAAAAACACTTTCTCCAATGTTGGTATTAAGCATATTAAGCACTGGCATACTATCTCTAATGCAAATCGGACTTCAACTTGACCTAGTAAAAGGAGGGATTAACAGACCGGGAATAGAAAGCAATCTAATAGGATGGGTTATAGCCTACAAACTTATATTATTATTATTATTACAATGGCCCATTGGCAAATGGCTATCCAAAAAGAATATTAAATATGGATTAAGACTTAGCACAATTAACTTTATGGTTGGATGTTTACTGCTTTCACTTTCAAGTTTTTACTATAATGGTCTGATATTAATGATAGTTGGTTTAGTTCCTATTTCTATTGGAATTGCAATGTTCTTGCCAACTGCCACTGAATCAATAGTTCAAATATCTCCTAAAAGTTTTCGAGGTTTGTCAATGGCTATCTACTCACAATGTTTTGGAATTAGCTTCTTAGTATTTCCATTAATAGCAGGTAGAATAATAGATGAAACTGGAGATGGCATGATTCTATGGTTAGCTACAAGCATATGCTGTTTACTAGTATACCCTTTAATAAATAAAATCAAGTTAGCATAAATTTATTAGATTAAGAAATACTTAGTATTTAAATATGTAAGAATAGTAAATGATAAATATTCAACTATTTGGAAGGTTTTCATTCTCAATCTCATAAAGCCGACGTTCCCTTAAAAAGAGAAAAAATGGTGCTGAGAATCCTATAGCAATAGTAAATGTTCCTAAAGCTACAAGCCAAAAATACCTTATATTCAATCGACGAGCTTCTACATACATCCATAAGAAAATTGCACTTGCTAAAAAGAGCAAATCAAATGAAAGAGATTGTGAGGCTGCATTAGAAGTCGCCAAGTCTATGAATTTTGCAAAATCAAAGCCTGGTCCATAAGTTTTTGCAAATCGAACATTGGCAAGAGTGGGGAAAATTGCTCCTGCTATTGATATAAGCAAGTAAAAGTAAGCAAGCATCTTAGAGAATAAATCCTACTTATATCAAAGTTACAATGAGATTAAATATATATCAAATTTCTTAGAAAACCACTAAATAATAAAACCAGGATTCAAAGGGTATCTATTGAAATCAAACTAAAACATTAAACAATTTATGCTGACGATTCATTAGCAAGCAAAAAAACATTTCAACATAACTCCTTGACAAACAAATGATTATTTCCATTGAGAAAAAGGCTTTAATAGTATACATAAATCTCTAATGAAAGGTAATTAACAGAAAAATAGATTTACAATAGTATCGATTGAATAGAATTATATTAGAAATTCTTTAATTAATAGCATACAGAAAGATATAATTATGTTTAATATGTTTTTTAAAGTTCGTTAATCAGATGAAATCAATAAATAATATAAGATTAGCTGTATTAGGTCATATCGAATGGGTCTCATTTATATCAGTAGAGACAATGCCTACTCAAGGATTGATAACACATGGTAATAACTTTCTCGAAAATGCTGCAGGAGGTGGGGCTGTAGCAGCAGTGCAAATGTCAAAACTAACCAATCAAAAAGTTCATTTCTTTACATCTCTAGGCAATGACTCTATAGGTCATAAATGTTTTAAAGAACTAAGCTCATTAGGGATAGAATTACATACTGTTTGGAAAGAAAAGCCTACAAGAAGAGCATTTAGCTTTGTAGATAAAAATGGGGATCGTGCCATAACAGTTGTTGGAGAAAGGCTTCAACCGTCATATAAAGATTCGCTACCTTGGGATATGATGGAAAACTTTGATGCTGTGTTTATAACAGCAGGAGATTCAGAGGCAATTAATGCTTGCAGGGAAGCAAAAATTGTTTGCGCAACTCCTAGAGTAAAAATAAAAGCCTTGAATGAAGCGAGTATTCAATTAGATGCTTTAATTGCTAGCAAATTAGACCCTGATGAACAAATTAAAGAAGACTCTCTGTATGTAAGACCTAAATTCATAATAAAAACAGAAGGCGCTTTAGGTGGGCTAATAACACCAGGTGGTAGATATGAAGCAGTAAATCCAGGAAAAGAAGAAGTAGATAGCTATGGATGTGGCGACAGCTTTGCAGCAGGAGTTACTGCAGGATTAGCAGCAAATCTGGAGATAAAAGAAGCTGTGCAACTCGGTGCAAAATGTGGGGCAGAATGCGCTTCTCACTTTGGAGCTTATAATAAATAAAAAAGACGCAACTTTACTACTTAAAGTGAAGACTTCAGAAGAATCAAAAAGAATTGAGTCTAAGCAAAGCTTACGATCAACAAAACAATATAAGAAGGACTTTATTGCAATGTATATATTAACTATAATAACTCTTATAGTTATGTTCTTAAATTCCGTCTATATATTATTGAAAGGGATACAAAGAGGTATCTTTAAAAAGGAGGTTCTTTCAAAAGAAAGTGATTTAGGATTTGATATCGATATTATAATAAAACCTTGATTAGGTTATTAATAATCTTAAATGTAATTACCTAAAATAAACTATATAGAATAAGATTTAAACCAAAATGAAAATCATTATTGCTTTTATTATCATTTCATTTATATCCCTATTATATAAATATAAAAAGGCAAAGCAGGCTAGAAAATTAACTCGAACAAGGATTTATTCCTTCCGGAAAAAGTTAACAGGTAATGTTCATGCAAATCGTAAGTTATTTCTACAATATTCATATTCTTTAGAAATAGATCCCACAAAGAATATTCAGGTGAATACATTTGACAAAGATGAAGAAGTTTTTGAGAAAGCAAGTATTCACAAGGCTAGGCTTTTAAAATTTGGAAAATCAAAAATGAACGGTCAAATGTTTTACTCATCTTTAAAAGGCGATGTTTTTATTATTTCAAGTGATGGGAAGAAGGAATATGTATGATTACTATAAACATCCTTGGAAAAGTAAAACCAATAAATTCAATAGATTTTTTATAATCCAAAATCTTATATGTTTTATAAGATAATATAGTTGATTATAATCTATAGTTCTTTGCTTATTTTTTATTTGCAAGGGCTTAGGAGAAGTTATTCTATATGAATGTCCAGCCATCTATTCTCTAACCATAAATGCTCACCAAGCAAAAGATAAGGATAGAAAGAAGAAAATCTAAGATTATTCTTCTGACTTTTTTGAATTCTTTCTAACTACCTTTTTTATAATTCGTTCCTATAATCAAGAGTAAATTTGATGTGTAGTTGAAATGTATAGCTAGATAAAATAAAGAAATCTAATTTTTCAATGGGAAAAGAAGATTTTCCTCACAACGTATTAAATCAATGCAATTTGGGTGATCGTGTATGTACTTATTGAATTCCATTGCAAGCATTCTTGCTTCAAAGGAATCACTCGCATAAAAACAATTCTCCTGCCTTAAATTATCGAATGATCGATAACGAACTGTATAAGGTTTCAAATTAATCATGGACTCCTTAAAATTAGGATGTCAATTTAACTATCACTCTTAAAGAAGGTAAATTACCAGCTATGTCTTCCAATCAATATATTAATAGTATTCCTGAATTACCCAACACAAACCAATAAATTAATTACCAGGCATTGCAGGTTTATACCCAACACCTCTCTCTGAACATTCAAGACTGTTTCTAGTTTCAACTCCTGTTACGGGGTTAGTACCTTCTGCGATTTCACAAAGATTTCTCTGATCATCACTATCAAGTACTGCATAACTAAAGTCAGCTCCTTCTATTAGGGCTCCTGCAAAACTACTTCCAGAAGCAATCATATTTACTAAAACAGCATTTCTTAAATCAGTTTTCTGAAAATTCACCCTATCCGATAATGTATCCGTCAAATCAATACCATTAAGATTGGACCCTTTTAAATCAGCTAGCGTTACGACTGTCCCATGCAAATCAACATTACTAAGGTTTGCATCTCTAGCAGTAGCTCCAGCAATGGAAGACTTGGACAAGTCTTGCCCGTGAAGATCAATCCCAGTAATTTGAGAGCGAACATAGTTTGGCACCTCATCCCCTACATTTAAGACTGCATTAACCGACAAACAGGGAAGGAAAGTCAAAAGTAAGGCTATAGAAACTCCTAAAAGTCTCTTAAAAGGGGAAATTATCGACATTGGATTAGCCCTAATCTGATTGTTCTTTTTATTATCACCCCTAAGGGAAGGACAAATCACATGCAAAGATATATCCAGTTACCTTAAATATCTTTTCAAGCAAAACTAATTAAATAAACCATCAAAGAGGTCTACCTGAAAAGTATTGGTGAACCGCAGTATTTGTCCAGTAAACACAAACAAATGACATGAGGAACAAATTAAATAGAACAAAAGCTCCTCCTATTCCAAAAGAATTCAATTGAACACTAGGCCTAGTGTTTAATGCTTCTGAATCTACTGTAAACATCCTTTTAACTTCTTGACTCATCCTAATCATTAAGAATACAGTAATGAGAATATAACTTAAAAAAAAATCCGACGTGGTCAGCTAAGTCTATAAAACAACTTCGAGACAAGATCTTTATTTTTGCTTAAGTATTGTCAAGACTCAAATTAATAGCCTTCATGCTATTAAAAGCTCAAAATCGATTTAAAAGAATAATTTCTCTATTTATTTGATTAAGTAAACATCAATTTTTCTTAAAGTAAATATAAATACTATTTAGCTCATAGTTTGAATGATATTAATACAAAGGAGGGCTTAAACGGAGTCAAAAAGACTTGCCATTTGATTGACACAAATAAAATGACATAGATTCCTAAAGTTCCTAAATTGTTAGTCAAAATTACTTACTCTTAATAATTTCATCAGCATTTTCATATTCTTAAAACTGGTTTCTTGCAAGCTAGTCATAGGCGATTAACATTTTCATATCTAATACAACTTTAATGTCCACTAGCAAAAGAGAAGAAATCAGCTCACATTTGCGCTATATACGCCAAGAGCTAAGGGATTTAGACCAGATGCTTAATGAAGATGGCCTCCTACCTGAGATAACAGAGCTTAAGGAAGTTTATAACTCTTTAGATGCTCTTCATCAGCTTTTGACTGGCAAAGTCAAAAAGAAGCCCAAGCCAGAATTTGATGATTAATCCTTAGAGATAGATTGATGTTTTGAATATTTAATACTTTAATTAAAATTAAGCTCCAGGCATTTCACTTTTCAACTGCTCTGCCCATTGAGATATCCTTGTATCTGTCATATCAGATTCACTGTCTTCATCCAATGGGAGGCCGCAAAAAGTTCCTCCTAGTACGCTCTTAGACTCATCAAATGTATATTCACTTGTACTTACATAGCCAACCATAGTAGCTCCTGCTTGTTGGAAATATCTATGCAATTCCTCCATTGCATCGCAATAATTTTCTGTATAGGTCGATGAGTCTCCTAAACCAAAAATAGCGACTTTTTTACCTGATAAATTTAGTTCGCCTATTTCCTCGAGGATTGTGTCCCAAGCTGTTCCTGACCTCTCTGAATCTGCTCCTGTGTTCCATGTTGGTATTCCACAAATAATTCCATCATGGCTTGCAAGCTCTGAAAGGTCATCAACATCTGACATGTCTTTGGGATCTTCTGCCCCATCCAACAATCCATGAATCCTTTCTGCAATGTCCTCTGTTTTTCCAGTAGTTGTTGCGAAATAAATACCTATTGTCATTAGAATTTTAAAGCCAACTATGTCCTAGGCGATTCTGGAAAACAAGGGTGAAAAGATATCACTAAACTACGTGCAATCTTATACTTTCGAAGGTATCGATATGATCATGATGCTTATGTGAATTGGGTTAAACCGCTATGCAAGCCATATGAAATCAAAAGAAATGACATTACACCAAGACTTATAAGCATTGATGTATAAAGCCTGTTAACTCCATAGTCATCTTCAACAGGAGTAAAGTCTGCTATTACAAAAGATTTATTTGAATATTTGGCTCTATCAACAAGACCAGAAGGTTTTAGCTTAAATGCCTCATTTTGTATTTTTGTATTCAATGAATACTGATCTTCCTTGAAAAATCTGGGGAACATATAAGTATGCCATAAAGCAATTACTGCAACCCAGAAGATTGTGCTTAATCCGGCTATACCAAAGAGAAGATACTTAAATAATTCCATGAGAATAAATCAACTTCTTTTATGTCAATGGATTCTTAATTGAATTCCTTTGTTTTTCTAGTGCTTTGCCTCTGATATACATGAAGATACAAAGTGTTGCTATGACTATAGGAGGATGAGAAGAAAGTAAATTTCCTACAGTTTGAATTTCCTCTGCTGTCATAGGAACTTATTCTTGTGACTAACTAATACAGTAATTCTTTAATAATGATTAGGCTGTGATATAGATCATTTGCGTAAGCATTCTTTTTTACTTTTAAGCCTATCAATTATTTAATTCTTATTGGATATGAAAACTTTTAATTCTTATCAGAATATTTCTTCTAAATAAAAGATTCCAATAAAAAACCTCGTTCTCACGAGGTTTTTTATTGGAATCTTCTGATTATCCAAAGATTACATCTAGGTAATTAAGAATTTATTCTAAATGTACTCTCCTTCTCATTACCAATTGAAGCAGTTACGCTTTTGAAATTAAAGCCTAATGCCCGTAATGCATGCCAGAAATGGCCTTGCAAGAAAAAGAAGCCAAGGTAGTAATGAACATTTGTTAGAGCAGCTCTAGTTGAATGTCCCCAAAATGCAGTTGCATCAGAAAGATCTCCTGTGTCAACCCAATAGGGAGAGACAGCAAACTTAAGTTGAAGCGTCTCACCATACCAAGCCTCTGGATAAACAGTTGTATTAGTTGCACACCAGAATGCTGCAACTATTGCCATCCAACCAATACCTGCAAGTGACCAAGAGAGTACTGCCTCTGCTGAAAGCAATTCAGAACCCTTGAATTTGCTCCATTCACCAAGTCTTTTATCTTCCCATGGGGTTGATCCTGCAATAACGTGAAAAGCTCCACCAGTAATTTCAGCGAAACCCAAGAAAGCATGGCCACCCATAACATCCTCAAGGCTGTCAATAGTAATGAAATCAAACTGCCTTTGCCAGATCATAGAAAGGTCAAGGTTGTAATTAACCTGACGGACTGCTCCAAGAGCAGGATCATAAATTCCATGAATCCTGGCCCATTCAACAAACCAAACACAGGCAACACCCATAAAAACTAAATGGTGTCCAAGAATAAATGTCTGGTTGTCAGGGTTATTCCATTCAAGCTTAAATTTCTGAGCTTGCAAAACCTCACTATCTTCTACATTTTCATCAAAGAGGACTCCATGAAGAAGGCCTCCTCCTCCATAAACCATAGAGAAAATAAGGTGGAAAATAGCAATAGTTGCAACACCGGCTCCAGTCCAAACACCAGCTTCATCAAAGCCAATGCCTATAGAAGCAAGGTGTGCCAAGAATAAAGAGCTCTGATGTCCCATGGGTATCTCGGGATTGTACCGAGCAAGCTCCCAAAGAGTGCTACCACCAGCTGCAAAGCAAATCAGGCCTGTATGTCCTACATGAGAGGCAATGAATCGGCCAGAGCGGTTGGTAACTACAGAATTACCAGCCCACCATCCATAGGTAACTTCTGGATTTCCATAGGTCTGCATAATTTTTTAAGCAATACAGGCGAATATCCAATGCAGATTACACGGTGCTCAATAGATATGCGCAGAATAGTTAAAGGTCTTTATTTTGTTAGTAAGAAATAATTTTAGATCGTAAAAAAAAACTGCTCCTCGATGCCTATATAGGAAAAAATTTTCCGGCTAGATTGATTAAGACAATAAGTGTTAAAGCCTGCAGTACAAGGGGTTCCACAATAAAAGCGGAAAGTTTTTTTCAAGCGGGAAGACTAGAACATCGTTATAAAGTTGAAAAAATAAAAATAAAAGCAAAAATAAAAAAATTATTAAGAAGCAAGGTCGAGGTGATTTGGCTTAAAAATAAAGACAGGAAAAATCATTTTCAATAACTTTTATAGCGCCCAAAGATTTCCAAGAAGAATAAAAGTGCCGAATCAGAAATTGATCAAATCAAAGAAACAAACACTTGTTCTGAAGAAAAACAGAAATTTTAGCTTTTTAAATTAATAGTGATGTCAAAAAAGGATTTAATTGCAAATTACTTTTAACTCTAGGCTATAACTAATCTACTTTTCATTGACTTGATGATTGATTTCTCGCATTTGCTGGATTTCGCAACGCAACTACCTCACCCATCAGACATAGGTTTAGTAAAGCCATCAGGTGGTTTCCAACTCATACCAGTAATTTTTGGAATACTTGCAATAATTCAAGTATCTCAATTCCATTGGTATGCAAGAGACTGCAACGATCCAGAAAAATTTGAAGGAACGGAAAGACAAAAATTATCACGTTAAACTTTGATTATTTAAATCTTTTCAAACTAAAAAAGCAGAGCTTAAAGCTCTGCTTTTTTGTGTTTTATATATTCCATTAAAAAAATCCCTATTTAAGTAGGGATTTTTTTAATGGAATTGAAACTATCAATGAGTAAAAGCATTAATAGCAAAACAAAAGATCGTTAACTTGAAAGAGTCCTTGGTATACCAAAGGGACCAGTTCTGTCTAGCAATCTCTTAAAGTCAAAGCCCATAGCACGCAATGCATGCCATAAATGACCTTGGATAAAGAAGAATCCTAGATAATAATGAACGTTAACTAAAGCAGCCCTAGAAGTGTGTCCTAAGAAAGCAGTTCCACCAGGAACAGTATCTATCCAATAAGGAGCAACCCCAAATTTAAATTGAAGAACTTCTCCATACCAAGACTCAGGATAAACAGTGGTGTTTTGAGCAGCCCAAAAAGCAGCCACACATGCCATCCAGCCTATACCTGCTAATGACCAAGAAAGAATTGCTTCAGCTGAGAGCAATCCCTTGCCCTTGAATTTTGTATAAGTGCCAATTTGCTTAGTTGCAATATGAAAAGCACCTCCTCCAATTTGGAAGAAAGCTAAAAACGCATGGCCCCCTAAGACATCCTCAAGGCTGTCAATAGTTAAAAAGTCAAACTGATGGTTCCAAATTTGAGTGAGGTCAAGGTTGTAATTAACCTGTCGTATTGCCTCAATAGCAGGATCATAAATTCCATGAATCCTGGCCCATTCAACAAACCATATATTTGCAACACCAAAGAAAATTAAATGGTGTCCAAGAATGAAAGTTTGGTTATCAGGGTTGTCCCATTCCAACTTGAACTTTCTGGCTTGTGGAACTTCTGAATCCTGCATATCTCCTGTGAAATATACGGAGTGCAAAAGTCCTCCTCCTCCATAAACCATAGAGAGGATTAAATGAAGTATTGCGATATTGGCTACACCAACACCAGTCCAAACTCCAGCTTCATCAAAGCCAATACCGATAGATGCCAAATGAGCAAGAAAAAGAGAACTTTGGTGACCCATAGGCAATGAAGGGTCAAATCCTGCTAGTTCAACAAGTGTGGCTGCACCACACCCAAAGGCAATTAGTCCTGTATGAGCTGCATGAGCTGCAATGAATTTGCCTGAGCGGTTGGTGACTCCAGAATTACCAGCCCACCACCCGTAGGTGACGTTTGGGTTTCCGTAGGTCTGCATAATTTTTTTTGAGCGAAAAAGGCGCTATTCCCCATGAACACTACATGGTGGTTCCTTAATCTGTGCGGAATCGTTAAAGGACTTTATCTAAGAGAAATAAAAAAACATTTTTCAACATGCAACGAGATGAGATTTTCTGTGCTCTTTATGTTTATCTATTAGGAAATTTTACTAAAACTCCATTCCATGATTTCCCTTCTTCACTCCCCAGATTTATTAGCGACTATTACTGTTGGAGGGTTTAACCCCCTTGCAGCAATCTTTGGTGTAATCACCTTTATTCAGGTAACTCAATTCATTTATTACGGTTTCGACGCAAACGACCCTTCTTCTAACTAAGGACTAATTACTAGGTAATTACATAAAACAAAAAGCCTCCTCGCAAAAACTAGGAGGCTTTTTGTTTGGCATCAGAAGAAACTTGTGTACAAAAAACGAAAATAATTTGAATTAAGTCAAGAAATACTTTCTGAAATCTCATTGAGTCGAAATCAAAGCCTTAAACAATCAAACGTTGAGGAAAACCGCAAAAAAATAAAAGAAGGCTATAAAAGAGGCATGGAAATCTTATCCATTGCTAATCAAGGATGCGCTAACTTAATCCAAGAATCTTTTTTAGAAAAAGACAAGTAGAGCAGACCTATATCAAGGCAATAAGTCCCAAATAAATTAATCAAGTAATAATTAATGGCAGTATTTCAATGCAGAAGGAATTTATAAGGCTTAGCTTCTGATAAACCCTAAAAATTTGTTCAGACAAGTAGGAAGTTTGTTTTGATTAGAAGAACACGCAGGCCTTCAAGCTAAATAGATTCGATCAAATAAGCAAAGGGTATATTTGTCAATGTAAGTAGAGTTGTAGTCTCTAATGTAAAGCTGATGTAAAGTCTGCATGCACGGGTCTGGCAAAGTGGCCACCTGGGTTATCTATAGACAAAAACTGCTATCCAATTCAATGATTGATCCAACTCACTTACTTGATTTCGCCACACAATTACCACACCCATCTGATATTGGAATCATAAAGCCTTCAGGTGGCTTCAATTTTGGCGCTGCTCTCTGCGGCTTAGGAGCTTTCTTTGGCGCTTCTCAATTCTTTTACTATTCAGATGATTCAAAAAGAATTGACCCTTGGGCTAAAAGAGATTAATTAAATCAAATTTTCTCTAACGAACCAATATCACCTTTCTATCTCAACTAATGAATTAGAAGGTGATATTTGTGTTTTTAGAACAAACATTCGATATCTTTTTTTAAAACCATCAAATTTTGAACCAATGATTGATCCAACTCACTTACTTGATTTCGCCACACAACTCCCTCATCCATCTGACATTGGAATCATAAAGCCTTCAGGTGGATTTAACTTAGGTGCTGCATTGGCTGGGTTAGGAGCGTTTTTTGGGGCTTCTCAATTCTTTTATTATGCAAACTCTAAAGATTGATTCTTACAACAGATTTTAGCCTCATATAGAAAGACTTTTAAATAAATAAATTGCGCTTATCAAATTAAATGCAGTTTCAAAAGTCTTTTTATCAATCATTAAAAAAGCCTCGTAGTAAAACGAGGCTTTTTTAATGATTGAGATTCTACCGAGAACCTAGGAAGCAGTTGACTCAGTTAATCCACCTATTGCTTTAGCAATACGTCTGAAATCAAATCCCATAGCACGCAACGCATGCCATAAATGTCCTTGAAGACAGAAGAAAGCAAAGTAATACTGAACATTAACTAAAGCCGCACGAGATGTATGGCCAAAGAAGTATTTGCAATCTGATATATCCCCAGTATCGGCCCAGTAGGGAGAGATACCAAATTTGAACTCAAGTGGTTCGCCGTACCACTCAATTGGATAAACAGTTGTATTGTTAGCAGCCCAGAATGCTGCAACAACTCCCATTAAGAACAACCCTGCCAATGACCATGAAAGAATTGCTTCTGCAGAAAGAAGCCCTTCTCCCTTGAATTTGGTGTAATCACCAATTTGTCGAGTTGCTATATGGAAAGCTCCTCCACTGATCTGCAAGAAAGCCAAAAATGCATGGCCACTCATAACATCTTCAAGACTATCAATATTAATGAAGTCAAATTGATGACCCCAAACCATTGCAAAGTCTCCATAGCCAGGGAAAACTGTCCTTACAGCTCCAATTGCTGGGTCATAAATGCCATGAACCCTAGCCCATTCGACGAACCAGATATTCGCCACTCCCAAAAAGATCAAATGATGACCAAGAATGAAAGTCATGTTGTCAGGGTTACCCCATTCCAACTTGAACTTATCAACTCTTCCAATTGGGCCACCTTGAAGGTCGGGATCAAAGAATAAAGAGTGAGCAAGTCCTGCTCCTCCATAAACCATTGAAAATATCAAGTGGAAAATTGCAATTGTTGCAACACCTGCACCTGTCCAAACGCCAGCTTCGTCAAAGCCAATGCCTAGTGAAGCTAAGTGGGAAAGGTATATAGAGCTTTGATGCCCCATGGGAATAGAAGAATCAAATCTTGAAAGTTCCCATAGACAACTTGCACCAGTTGCGAAACAAATAATTCCTGTATGACCAACATGAGAACCGATAAAGCGGCCTGCTCGGTTGGTGACTACAGAATTACCAACCCACCACCCATAGGTGACATCTGGGTTTCCGTAGGTCTGCATAATTTTTAAAAATGAGGACTAAAAACCTTTTACAAGAGTACAAGCCTGTCATTAATATGTACGAAATAGTTAAAGGACGTTATTTAATTGGAACTTTTCAAAAAACGGATTTCTCTGAATCAGTCCGTATAAGCAATCCTCCCTTATCGCTCAAAAACTCAATAAACAACTCAAAATCAACTTTTGAACAGCCAGTGATTTTAAATATTTCATCATGAAACTTTTTAAAATGCTTTGGATCAATTGACTCTGAACACATAGCCAATTCTAAAAACACAACATAAACGATAAGCCTAATTCTTCAAACTTCATCAAAGATTGATTAAAAACATATTGCAAATTCGTTAAGAATTAGATTTAAAACCATTCTTAAAAGAGAAGACATTGATGCTTGGAAATAAAATTTTCAAGTAAAGCAAGCTCTCTTTGCTTTACAAAGCTTTACAGAACATGTAATATTGCTTTACATGAAATCATCAGTCAAATGTCCCCCGAAGCAGAAAGATTCAACGGTTGGGCAGCAATGATAGGCATCGTTGCTGCATTTGGGGCTTACTCCACAACTGGTCAGATCATGCCAGGAATCTTTTAAACCCTAAACATAATGACCACATCAAGCTCTACTCAAATCACAACAGAATCTGGGAATCGTCAGAACATTTTCCCAGTCGAGGCTCAACCTCAATTGATTGAAAACTATTCTGGATATGGAGAGGATGCAGAAAAAGCAAATGGCAGATGGGCAATGATTGGCTTCATAGCATTATTAGGAGCTTACTTAACAACAGGACAAATTATCCCAGGCATTTTCTAATTAATCAAAAATATTGAATTAAAAAAATCTTTTTAGATTTAATCTAATGTTTTACAAAAGATAGTAATCATTGTATTAACTTATAACTTGAAAATTTTCAGTAATGATTAAAGCTTAAAACAATATCTGTCGAACCGGGCAAAAGATCAAGGCACTAAATCCACTGTTGGAAATCCCTTTAAGCATAAATGCATCAATTCAAACATTAATATTTGAATTGATGCATTTCAAAAGATTTTGCAAAGAATCTATTTCTATAGATTGAATATAAAGTAAATCAACCAAATACATAATTAAGAGTTTGTCATCACCTACAAAAGGGCAAATCATAGCCGCTTCATCTGGATGGATAGCTGCGTTATTAAACTTTTTACCTGGTTTAGGTACAGGATATTTATATCAAAGGAGATGGAAAGCCTATTGGATAACAACCATAGCCTCAGCCTTATGGGTCTATTTTGATTTATTGAGCTTATTTTCAATGGACCCTTCTGATCCTGCTTCTTCCCAAACGAACAATACTGGATTGATAGGTATCCTTGTTATTTCATCTATATCAGCATACGAAGCTGCTATTGCAGTAAAAAGGGAAAGAGAAAAGGAGAATTCACAATCAACGTAAAAAATCACAGAAAGGTCTATGGAATTCTTTTAAACGAATAAAGCTCAGAAAGATTTAAAGCCAAGTTATTAAGCGCTTAGCAACTGCTTAATTTTTATGATTGTAAATTTTCAATAGAAGCTTGCCTATTGGAAGGCTTATAGAGTAGTATCGTTGGAATTTTTTAAAATCATTAAAGAGATTGGGCAACTACCCTGAAATATCAATACCTTTCTATATAGCAATGTTTTTTATAGCATTGCTATTTTTAGAAGACAGTGGCGATGACGATGACGAGGGAGGAGGATTAATGCAGCCTGTTTATGAAGGCCAAGCTTCTGGAAGGCAATAACTAAGCCCTCAGCAACTTAGAAAAACATATCAGTACATCAATTCAACTTTAGATTCGAACAAATGTCCGCCAAAGGGTAGAATATTAAGAGAATCTAAAGGCATATGAAATACCTTCTTTGCCCGCCTGACAAAAGCATCAAAGTAATTGATGATTATTTTTCAGAGAGAGTAAATTTGCTAAGAGGGAAAGATAAGAATGCCTTAATATCTGAATTCAAAGAATGGCTAATCAAAGATAGGCGAGCAGAAGATAATGTCTGGACAATACCCGACCTTACTGATGAGGGCTTATGTGATTTTTTTAAAAGAGCTATATCAAAAAACTGAGTTATATCAAGACTAATAAGGGGTTATGCTTATAATTTATTGTTGAATATAGTTAGATGATTGAAGTTTAGGTTCAAAGAAAAGCAGAAAGAGTAGAGGCTAAACCGCATACGAGAAGATCAAGTTTCATTGACTTTGAACATCAATAGCAGTTGATAAAGCTTTTACAAAATCACTGAAATCGCATTTCTCTGTTCCATCATCTCCTTGAATTCCATATCCTGCGGCAAGACAAAGTGCATCTCCATTCCCATTAAAGTCATTACGATGCTCCTCTAAATAAGAAGCAAGGGCCTTCCCTTCTAGTTTGGCTTTGTTTTTGTCCATTTGGGTATAACTCCTCTCTTGATATTTAAAATAGTCAAATATAATAATGATTTCTCAATTAAAGTTATATTTGTTAAGCAAAAGCTAGGCCAAGACAAGGCATAAATCCTAGTCGAATAATTGACTAAAGACTAGGCAGCCAGAAGATTATCGGGATGGTTATCGTCTTTCCAGTCTCTTAGGTCATTGATTATATTATTTGTAGCGTCATAAAGATCATCCTCGGAAACAGATCTACCTCTCTTTTTGATTTCTTTTTCCAGTAAAAGCATCACTTCTTCTTCTGCTTCAGAAAGCAAAATACCTTCTCCTTCCAAAGTGTTATTTAAGTCTTCTAAGGAAAGTAATGTGGTTATTTCATCAATAGTCACAAGTCCTTTAATTTCCTCATAACCACTGCCATCTGAAATACAGTAGTTAAAAGCATAAACCTTGAATTCATATGGTAATTCTGTCCAAGCACTATCATCAAAAAGATTAAATTGTTGATCGGAATAGCCTTGCTCTTCACAAAATGAATACTTGGCATTCTGTAAATCGTCGCCTTCATTTTGATCCAAAGAAAAGGCTTCTTCAAAGAGATCAAAAAACTTGGCCTTTTCCTTATCAGTTTTTAAATTCTTTGCTTGGCTCCAGTAATAGCGAAGTTTTTCGTAGTTTGTCATGAAGTTAGAATTGTTATGATTTTGAGCTATAATTCTTTTAATATATCCTTGAGAAAAGTCCAGTAGTTAGTTATTAATTTGCAATATTATCAATAGATAATATTGCAAATTACATAAGTTAAGTTCATTGCTACTTATCAGAAAAATTTCTATATACTGATATAGAAATAGAGTTAATTTGCTTCTTAGTGAGAATTAATAAGAAAGAAAAAGCTAATTAGGAATCGCTTGGATCATTGAAACAAGAGTTTTATGAGCATCAGAACTATCTTGTAAACAATGATCAAATGGTATTACAATTATTTCACCACTAACTTTTAATTTCATATTCTTATTATTTATTTCGACCATCTCTGGATCTTTAGGATTAGGGATTCCTCCATAATGACAAGCATATTTGACAAGGGAGTCTTTATGATCTTTATTCATGTGAAGGCAAATCCTTTCACTAACTAAAGGGGTTATATACTCAGAAGTCATAAATAAATTAAGTTATTCAGTATTATTTATACTAGGATATTTAATCAAAAAAAGCTTTCAAGTTTTTATTAAAGATTGAAATAGGAACTTTTTAGAAGAAGGGGGCATTTCATTAAATGCTTCACTATCTATAGTTCTACTTGATAAAACCCATGTGCATTCATCCTCCAAACAAATAAATTCATCTTTAAAATGACATTTCGCTGACTTAGGAGACTTTGTAGATGGTTCGAAATATTGGCTAGTATAATTACTACTTAAATATCCGCTGCCAGTATGTAAAACTTTATTTGTATAGATATTAATTAATGATCCATGTATATTCCTATATACCATAGTAACTATATTATCTTTTATTCTATATTTATCACCTGAATTTTTCCCACCAACTAAAATCTCCATACCAATTTCATTTGTATCTCCTAATGTAAATGTATTGTCACCATGAACTTTATCAAATCCTCTTCTAACTCTATGAATACACACTTCCCATAATTGAGAAGAAATTAATTTAGTTATATTATCATCATTTATATCTATAATTATAGGTTTAAAATTGCTATCTAAACTGAACAATCCTTTGTGCTCATTAATTCCATCATAGAAAACGCAAGATCCCTTGTATCCATTGAAATCTGGATCCCATGTATAGCGATTTTCATAAGCACTTCGAAACAAGTCTCGACACTCTACGTTAACATCTGGTTTAATCACTATTTTTAAATCCAAAGACAAATCAAGTTAAGCATAGTCTTGGTTTTGCAAAAATTCAACCAAGTTTTACTCCAAAAAGCAACACCCTATATTCCAACTTAACTTCAAAAATCAAAATCAAAATATTTTTTTAGATTCATAACTTATTAACAGGATTGGAATGATGTTGGGTTAAAATTAACTCTAAACAAAGACTTCTCAGATTTTTGGCCATCCAACCCGAGGTAATACCCAATAATAGCAATGCGGGTGAGGAGGCGAAAGTGATATATCCAAATTTGTTTCCCCTAATAATCTTGATAATTGCATTTATTTTTTCAATAATTTTTCTAAAAGTAATTTTTAGCTTTATTTTAATGGTTATAGGTCTTATCTTTATTTGGAAAAATACTATTAAGTTAATTTCATCAGATCAAAAATAGAAAGCGCTTATTATTAATTATATTCTCCAGGAACATCTTTTTTCTTTACAGTTACTCTCCCAACTTTTTTACCTGAAAAACGTAGCAACTCATCACCTGAAAATTCATACCCATATTTCAGTGCTATTAGTGCTACATCATCAGCAGTAGAGCTTGCTAAAACTTGACTTTTAATAGAAGGATCATCCTGCATCTTCTGAAGGAAAGCTTTAAGTTGATCTATAGACATATCTTAATTCTAGGCTAAAGGAAGAATGTTAATGAGTTATCTATATATTAACAGATATTTATTAAGCTTTCTTTAGCAGTAATGAAAATAAAGAATTGATATCGGCCAAGGCAATATATAGACAATTAAAGCAATTTAGAAAAGCCAAGGGTTAAGCAAGTCATTATCAATTGAATAAGAATGGTTAAATTAAGTAATATTATTAAATTCATAGATGTCTTTAATTAAAGAACGTCTGCTTTAAGAATTTAGTCGACAAAACAAGACCATTTAGACACAATTTATAACGCAAGAGGGTTCTTTTAAGTAATTAGGTGTCATTAGATTATTATTTTACTCGAATCAACACTTATATGACTATCTTTCCAAAGACATTAATGATACTAGGCAGTGGTGAGCTGGGGAAAGAACTTGCAATTTCAGCCAAAAAACTTGGGTGCAAAGTAATTGCTTGTGATAAATACAAGGGTGCTCCAGCAATGCAAGTATCTGATTTAGCTCTCGTTTTTGAAATGAATAACAAAGAAAAGCTTGAGGAAACTATAAGAACTTATCAGCCAGATTTGGTTGTACCTGAAATAGAAGCACTTGCTGTAGATGCCTTGCAAGCAATAGAGGAAGAAGGAATCAAAGTAATACCGACAGCTAGAGCTACCGCGATAACAATGAATAGAGATTTGATAAGAGAATTAGCATCTAAAGAACTAGGTATAAAAACAGCCAAATATGTGTATGCAGGGAACCTACAAGAATTAAAAGATGTTGCATCACAAATAAATTATCCGATGCTCATAAAACCTGTAATGAGCTCATCCGGAAAAGGACAAAGTCTTATAAAAGAAGAATCTAATTTAGAAGAAGCTTGGCATCTGGCAATCAAAGAAGCCAGAGGGCAGTCTAAACAAGTGATAGTCGAGGAATTTATATCCTTTGACTTAGAAATAACACTTTTAACCGTTAAACAGGAAAATGGTGACACCCTATTTTGTCCACCAATAGGGCATGAGCAGAAAAACGGTGACTATCAAAGCAGTTGGCAACCTCAAGAAATAAATGAAGCCCAACTAGATGAAATGAAGTTAATTGCAAAAAAAGTTACAGACAACCTTGGAGGGGCTGGTTTATTTGGTGTGGAATTTTTTCTCCGTAATGAAGAGGTTATTTTTTCTGAATTATCACCAAGGCCTCATGACACAGGGCTTGTAACGCTAGTTAGTCAAAATCTCAGTGAATTTGATTTACATTTAAGAGCAATCCTAGGACTGCCAATTCCATCAATCATATGTTCCTCTCCTGCAGCAAGCAGAGTTGTTTTAGCAAATGATCTTATTTCAACTGTTGCCTATAAGGGTATTGAAAAAGCATTAGGCTATAACAACGTGGAGGTTTTAGTATTTGGCAAACCAAATGCAAAGGAAGGGCGACGAATGGCTGTAGCACTTTCAAAAGCTGAAACTGTTGAAAAAGCAAAATTACTAGCTGATCAAGCAGCAAGCTCTATTGAGATCTTTGAAAGAGGAAGTTATCGCAATTGATTTCCTGTTTGTAGCGAATAGCCAACTATTTCAAAACTCAAAAATCTCTTAAGGATCACTAAAGAAGTGGAATCACATATATGTCTTGAAATGATGTTATTTTCTATATGACTTTAGAAAAATATGATGTTAACCAGCCTTAATGTCTGTTCGCTACTAGAAAAATACTGTTATTCGAAGAAGGTGTCAGAAAATGAGCTTGATTTTCTAGAGAGAAGTTGGCTTGAATCCCTAAATAGCATTCATTACAATCGCTACCCTGGTATAGCTCCAGCAGTTGTATGTGATGAGGCTGGGCTAGCAAGAGGAAGTTATTGGATTAGCTGCAATGCTGCAATACTTGATAAAATCAGACCAATTGAAACAGGAAAAAGCCGAAGCGCGCGAATTTTCGATGTTCTTTTTCAATCTGGACTAATTGCAGCTTAAAACATAAACAGATAAACCACTTGCCATGATTATTAGATTTATTAATAATCATAAATCTAATAAAAATATGTTTAAATAGGTAGATAGTTAATTTGAAATTATTTACCATGGCTCCTGAGGAAGGCGGAGGGATGATACCTGGATTAGTTGCAATAGCCATATCTGTTGTATTTGCAGCTGTAATAGGGTTTATTATTCTTCATTTTCTACCAAATACACCTTTTTAATAGTAATACATCTAAAACCAAATAATCATATGACTTATCTTAAAAGTGTATCCAGAAGATAATGTTTTCCTATAATTGGGTCAATAAACTCAACTTTATTTTCTAAAGACTTAGAAACTTCTTCTATTGTTCCATCTACTGAGAAGAGATTATTTAGCATACCTGTAAATTTAGAGTCCCCTCCTGTTGTGCTTGAAATGATAATTTTAGGGTTAAAAGTTTTGATAAGTTTAGGAAGTATAGATTTGCCTCTAATGAATGACCCAACAAAAGGTAATTTAATATCAATGACTGGCGTAATTACAGTATCAACATCTCTTGCTGGAAGGTTTTGATCTAGGAAGCCATGAGGCTCTATATAAAAAGAATTTTTAGTATTAGAAACAATATATCCATTCTCTATTTTTGGGACATTTGCACCTGCAGTAGCTTCAAGAGTAATAGAAGATATCTCTCGAATCTCGCCCGGCTTAAGAAGGAATATTTGCTGGAATCCAAGTTTCTGAACAACCTTACAAGCACTTGTTGATCCCACAACAGGAATTGAACGGTCAAGTAGTTCTAATGTCTGAGGATGTGCATGATCTGGCAAGCCTTGAGTTAAGAGTATGAGGTCTATTTGCTGAGGTGGATCGATTTCTCTATTTAAAGTGCCTCTGATCAACCAAGGCCCAGGGGGGAAAACAAGATCGCCTTTAAGCCATGGGTCAATTAAAATTCTAAAACCATTTAAATCAATCAACCAGCCGCTGGAGCCAAGATAACTGGCATCAAAGTTCATCAATCAAAAGGCAAAAGTCGCTTTCAACAATAATCATAAAGAACGTCTGCTGGATGGGTAAATAATTCACTAACAAATTTTTTATCAAATGAAGAGGCATTGAGGCTATCTAATTAATTTGAGAGAAAACCCTAAGTCTTCACAAAATGCACAGATTAAGCCAAATAATATTAATATATTAATTAGTCTAAAATTGATTTTTATTGAATCTATCTCTTCTATGCCAAGCTAAGCATATAGGAGAATAGGTCAAGCAGTATTCACCTATTCCAACCAAAGTATTGTCATGTCTTATGAATCTGGAAGCCTTGAGTGTAGAAGACTCGTTGAAATAAAGGAGAATTTAATTAAGACAATGCAAGCACTTGATTCTTTAAGTTCTACTGAACATATAACCGATAGATTAAAGACTATATATAATGAGATAGAAGAAATGCATGAAGAAAGAAGAAAGTTAGAGAATGAAGATTAAATGCTTTAATCATAAACCATTTAAGTCCTTAATCGTATTATTTCTATAATAGATTTTGAGTAATAAAATAGCACTGTTAAAACCCAATGTAATTATGTTTGCAAATAAAACTGGTAAAGAATTGACTTGGATCCCATATGTAATCCAAAACAGCAAACCAATAATAAAAACCACAAGCATTACCAAAGAAACATCATCAGCAGATTTTGTTCTAAATGTTCTTATTAACTGCGGTAGGAAAGCAATTGAAGTTAAGAATGCTGCTATAAAGCCAAATAAATCAGTCAAAAGGTAGTCATATCATTATTAGCATTAGTTATAACTTACTTGCAAAGAAATTGCACAATAAGTATTTATAGGAAAATATAATTGAATTAAGCTCGTTTGAAAGCTATAACAAGAGAGTTGATTAATTTTATTAGTTACTATAATTTAATCAGTGTGATGATTCTAATTAATATAATACAAGGGTTTCGATTATAATTGGAATTTTTGTTTTTTAAGGTACATAATCTAAAGCATTTCTTGAAAAAGACTATCTGTATAACAAATCAAAATCCAAAAGAACATTAATAATTATAATTTCATACCAAACAAACCGACAGGTTTTAGTCATTCTAATATTATTTGCAACGTAATTCTTTTATCTAAAGAGGAGCTTCTATATTAAAAACTAATAGGAAGCAAAGATCTTTAAACTGTAATTCAACAAATTGGGACTAAATATGAAAAATCCACACTTTCTAAGATATCAGGTTATAGTTTTTAAAGATTTTCAATTAAAAGACATTGTTCAATAAAGATGAAAAGAAGGCTCTTACACGCCTAGCAGTTCTCTCAATTGGCTGGGGTGTAGGCTTGGATCGATTCTACGAAGGTAGAACTAAAGACGGAATACTTTCTATTGTTGGATGGACATTAGTATTTGGAACTCTTTTTTACCTTTCTCCCTGCCAGGGCTATGAATATACGGAAGGTGTGAAGAATTATTCTGATATGGCTTTCAATCCGTATTCTATATTTCCAATTGGATTTGGAGCCTATGGGATAATATTAGTCATACGAAAAGCATTTAAACTCCTACGATCATTTGAATCTTCAGACTAATAGTACCAACTGTTATTTACACAAGTTTAGAGACGTTATTACATCAAAAGCTAGCTTGTTACTATAGAGGTAATTATTTATATAACTTCCCTTTGAATTTTCATTAGATTACTTAACTTCAATTTACAGTTGCTATTTAGTTAATCATCTGCCGATCAAACTAATATATTTTCATGACTCTCATAAGTCTTGTTAAAGCATCTAAGGATTTTGGAGTTCGTACTCTTTTTGAAAACCTAGATTTACATATCAGTGAGAAGGAACGGCTTGGTTTGATTGGGGCAAATGGTTCGGGGAAATCAACACTCCTCAAAATAATTGCAGGGAAAGAACCTCTTTTAAAAGGTAAGCGGGAATCTTCAAGCGGTATTCGTATAGCACTAGTTGATCAAGACGATGATTTTAATGAGCAAAGTAGTGTACTTGAAGAGGTTCTTAGAGGTTGCGGAGAAAAAAGGGAGTTATTGCTACGTTTTAATGCCTTGACACAAGAGGTTGCTCATAATCAAGAAAAAGCAATCCTACTTAAGCAATTAGGAGAAGTAAGTGAGCTTATGGATATCTCCAAGGCCTGGAATCTAGAACAACAATGTAAAGAAATCCTAGGGAAGCTTGGGATAAATAATATCAACAAAAAGATTAACGAGCTTTCTGGTGGATATCGAAAAAGAGTAGGCTTAGCATCTGCATTAGTCTCAAACCCAGATGTTCTTCTACTTGATGAACCAACAAACCACCTAGATGCTATTGCAGTTGACTGGCTTCAGGGATGGTTGGAATCTTTTAAGGGTTCTCTTGTTCTTGTTACCCATGACAGATATTTTCTCGACAAAATAACGGCAAGAATGATTGAGCTTGATCGAGGTAAAGCTTATAAATATTTCGGTGGTTATGGCAAGTATCTTCAAGATAAAATCAAACAAAAAGAGTTAGAAGTTAGTTCCAAGAAAAAATTTCAAAACACATTAAAAAAAGAACTGAATTGGCTAAAGCAAGGACCAAAAGCAAGGAGCAGTAAGCAAAAAGCGAGGCTTCAACGAATTAGTGAAATGAAATCTCAACCTTCAATTCAAATTAAAAAATCATTAGAAATAAGTTCGTTATCAAGGAGAATTGGCAAGAAAGTGATTGAAGCTAAAGATGTAAGTGTAATAATTGAGAGCGACAAAAACAATTCATTCCTGCTAAAAGACTTCACATATAGTTTTGGTCCGGAAGACCGTGTGGGAATTATTGGTCATAATGGGAGTGGCAAATCTACATTATTGGACCTTATTGCAGGAATAAAAATCCCTTCTAAAGGAACAATTGAAATTGGTGAAACCATAAATATTGGTTATTTAGATCAACACACAAATGATTTAGTCCAAGGAGAAGGGTTAGAGAGAAAAGCAATAGATTTTATAGAAGAAGTTGCTTCTAGCGTTGATATTGGAGGGAAGCAAATAACTGCCTCACAACTATTAGAAAAGTTTCTTTTTTCACCATCTGACCAACACAGTCCATTAAAGAAGCTATCAGGAGGTGAGAAAAGAAGACTTACTCTTTGCAGAATGCTTATACAAGCACCAAATGTATTACTGCTAGACGAACCTACGAATGATCTCGATATCAACACTCTAAGTGTCCTGGAAGATTTTCTTGATGATTTCAGGGGATGTGTTGTTGTTGTATCTCATGATCGATACTTCCTTGATAGGACTATAGATAGACTCTTCCATTTTGAAAAGGCACAATTGCATAGGCATGAAGGTAATTACACTTCATTCATAGAACAAAAAAGACTTGAAAATGATCATCAAAAAATGGCACTTGTAAGCAATGAAAAGTCAGTCCCACTTAAGAGTCCGAGTAATCAAAATAAAAAAGGCGTAAAGATAAAAGCGATAGGATTGTCGGATTCAAGAACTCTTAGTTTTCAGGAGAAACAAGAACTTAAAGAAATAAATAAGAACCTACCCTTCTTAGAAGAAAAAAGAGAATCCCTTGAGAAGCATATCTTAGACTCCGACATCTCAGCTAATATTTCAAGTGATAGTCAAGACTTAGCCGATCTGATTGAACGAATCAAAGAGCTAGAAGATAGATGGATATTTCTAAGTGATCTTGAAAATTAAGATAGACTCTGTTTTACACCAAGTAGAAATTACCTCCGATTTCTATTTCCACCATGATCAGAGCGCCTGCCATCTCTCGAATCTCTCCTAGGCTCTGCCTTGTTTACTCGAATATTTCGTCCCATCCACTCAACATCTTGCAAATCGTCAATTGCCTTTTGTTCGTCTGCTTGATTAACCATATCAACAAATGCAAATCCACGTTTTCTACCTGTTTCACGATCAACAGGTATTTTACAATCTTTCACTTCCCCATAACTGCTGAAAACACCAATAATATCTTCCTGTTCAGCATCAAAAGAGAGATTTCCAATAAAAATTGTCATACAAGTAGGACTAAGAATAGAGCACAAACGAATGGGGCTAAAGGAAGTTCTTTAATTGCCAAAGCCTTTTGGGCTTAATCCAATCTAGATAACCATTTAGATCACACAATAATATCCTATTTCAACGTAGGTTTCTATCAAGTGAGTTATAAGTAATTTAATCTAAAGAATCATCCTTATTATTTACTAACATATAAAAAAATCAGTATCGTTAGTTGAATTAAAACTTTTATATGGCCAACCCAATTGAATTTGGCTCATTTTACAAACTACTCAAGGCCGTAAGAGACGGAAATGAACAGAAGGGTAAAGAGTTGGAATGGATGCTAGCCGAATATGAGCATGCAAAGGATGCATCAAGTGCATTTGATGAGCTAGGACAAATATTTTGCCATCACGGGGTTATGGAGTTATATGACTACACTGGAACAGATGATATTACATATATCAATAGCTTAGACCAATCAGTTTGGAACTATCTAAAAGTAAGAATGGATATTGGACTCGCTGATTATATGGTTAAATCCATGTTGACACATGCAAAAGATCATCAACTAGCAAAGAAAGTTTCCGACAAATGGAATTATAAAATTGATGAGATCGAAGAGAATATAGAGGAATTAGCCAAGTATGTCACAGACGGAATAGTGGAGTTAATCATCTAGACAAGCAAAAAGCAATAGTCTAATTCACCTACAAATTAGTGGCTTATGCGCAAAAGATTAGGTAGGCTGAAATAGCATTAAAAAAGCATGCAAGAAGTTAACTCAGCACTAGAGTCGCTATCACTTGCGGTCATTCATGTTTTGGATAGATCCAAGCATTTGTCAGGTAAAGATCAGTATGCTCTTATTAATGAATTTGCAGAATGGATTGTTGACCTACCTAGTTACGAGGATGTCATTGCCTTTCCAGATATGACTAAGGAAAATCATAATGATTCAGAAGTGTAGAGATCTTTAGACGACAAAAGATACGCACACAATATTTTAAGGTTAAATTAAAAAATATAGACATTAAAGCCACCACACCTAAGAATAATATCCCTTATGCAATACGAAAAAGGAAGATCAACTAATTTCAACAGTTGATTATTTCCAGCAGAGAAGACTCTTGGTGGGTCTAGCAATCCAAACAACACTCTTTCATCTTTACTGCCAAGGAACATCCTTATGCAAAATAGATCCATAATAATGAGCTTCAGCTACAAACAAAGGCCTGAACTTATGAGAGAAGTCTTGACATCTATTTATTCTTTGTAGATTTTGACCTTAAAAACCAGGAAGAATGAATTTCACTAGCACAAGAATTTTTTATTAAGCAGCTCAAAATAGCCTTAAAAGCAACAAGATCATGATGAATTAAGTCACCAGTTAAAAATCATGAATATGACAATTAACAATGCTCAAAGAATAAATTGACTTGTATAGATGTATTTATCCAAAAATGAAAAATCCTGAGTTCAACATTTACTAATTAAGGGCTTTTACCTTTCTACTTAGGAATTGATGAATAGCAATGGTTTTAAAAGAAAATTTGAATCATCTAATCTCATTTTTTAAAAGCATTAAGTTCTGAAAACAAAGAATTTATCGCATTTTCCTTTAAATCTTGCCATTGTGTAAATAATAAATCTCTGTTAGTTCAATTAATTCAATTAAAGTTATGTCTACTCAAGAACTTTTAGAGGCCTCACTTAAAGAACCAGCAATAGGACAAACGTCCAAATTCCAATGGCATGCCACTCCTATTGGCATAGCCGCATTATCCAAGCAAGAATTATCTGTTTCTGAGAACTCATCCTACGAGGATGCTTTGAAGGAAGGTCTTGAAGTAGGTCTTGATCTAAGTAGAGAGGAAAGAGAATCGCATTACTCTAAAAAAGGTTTGGTTATTCTGTTTTATTCATAGATTCGTACAATAAAAAAATATTGCCTTAGGCAACTAATTGCATGACTTAAATTATTTGTATGAACAAGAAAGCCCTTTGTCTAGTTTTCATACAAATTTCACCTACCTTGATTGTTTCTGTTTGATTGAAGAATTTTTAAACATCTAAATATGTTGTGTATGTGTTGAAAAAGCATTGCCTTTTTATCAGCATGGAAGAAGTCCTTTTTTAATAATGAGTTTATCCAAGCAAGGAATTCAAAAGAGTTTAGGCCCTGGGATTATTTTGGCAGCTGCCTGTATAGGTGGATCACATTTGATGTCATCGACTACCGCTGGCGCGAAATTTGGGTTTGCGTTAGTTGGTTTAATCTTACTCACGAATTTTATTAAATACCCTTTTCTACTTGTTGGGACTCGTTTTACATCTGCAACCGGTCTTTCATTATTAGAGGGGTTTAAAAAAAGGAGCCAATTTTACTTACCACTTTATCTAGTAGTGAGTCTAGTTACAGGGACGTTAACCATTGCTGCAGTTAGTTTTGTCTCTGGTCTTCTATTGACAAATATTCCTTTTTTTGCAGGGTTTCCCCCAATGGATTTGTCTATTGCGGTTTTAGTTATAAGTGGGCTAATTTTACTTTTAGGACAGTACAAAGCTCTTGATCGTATTTCAAAGGTTCTAGTTTTGCTACTAACTTTCTTAACAACCATTGCTGTTATATCACTCCTACAACGTGAATCCGTAGCCAATATCAATATAAACTTGTTAAATAGCAGCCCTAGTCCTTGGAAACTATCAAATTTATCTTTTTTGATCCCATTGATGGGCTGGATGCCAGGCCCTGTTGAATTATGTGTTTGGCCTTCCCTATGGATGTTCTCTAAGTCAAAAGAGACAAAGCATATAGCAACTCCCAAAGAAGCAGAGTTTGATTTTAACATTGGCTACCTTATAACAATTATCACAGCTCTTCTCTTTGTATCACTAGGAGCATTCACGATGTATGGAACTGGGGAAACAATGCTGTCAGGGAGTGGTGTTTCTTTTGCCCAAAACCTTATTCGTCTTTACACAGAGTCTATGGGGGATTGGGCTAGGTGGATAATTATTCCTGCATCGTTTGCGGCAATGTTTAGTACGACTTTGACATGCCTTGATGCATACCCACGAAGTATTTCAGCTTCAATTGGAATTATTCAAGGTAAAGACAGAGGAATTGCTTCATCAAAATCTGAAATCAAACGTCTAAGATTCTGGATGGTGCTACATATATTCACCTCATTAACTGCTCTTCTTATTGCCAAGTCAGGCGGCCTTACGGTCAAAGATTTTGTTTTTGGAGCGATGACCGGAAGTTTCTTGGCAGCACCTATATTTGCTTGGATGGCTATGGATACTCTTAACAGTCCATTAGTTAAAGAAGAATATCATTACGGTTCTGCAATGAAATCCCTATGCTGGTTTGGCTTGCTTTTTCTTGGGGGATTTAGTTTGCTATTTATTTCAAACTCATTTTTCGGATTAGGTCTTTCAGGCTAATATTGCTTGGGAAGGGAGCGTTTGTATAGCATTAAATCATCCAAAAGTCCTTCCATCCCAACCCCAGAGTCTAGCTGGAACATCATCAAAGCCAATATAAATACGCTTAGGAGATATCCCAGTCTTATTAGCAACTAACTTACAAAACACTGCCGACATCTCTGAAGGGTTTAATGAACCAATTGACTTGACTTCAATATAACAACAAGGTTCTTCAGTCCCGCCAAATGTCATGGGAACATTAGTCTGTAACAAAGTCATTACATATTGTTCTGGCTTACCCGTTAGACCAGCTAATTGATTAGACAATTCCTTAAGAAGTAAATTAGAGTCGCCTATTTCACTAATAGAAGTTTGAACATTAATTAATGGCATCAATCAAAAAAATATGACTTACAGCTATATTTCTAGCAAACATTTTAAATAAAAGCATACAGGAATATACAAAACAATGAGGTTTATTCTTTTATATTCTTAAAAGAATACTTCTTCAATACTTCTATATCAATTATATTAAGCGTTGTGATTTCTGTTGATTCTAATCTCACCAAGGGTGCCATTCCATCTTCATAAGCCTCCTTCCATCTTGCTGCACAAACACACCAGAAATCTCCTTCTTTTAATCCTGGAAATCCATATTGCGGGATTGGTGTAGATAAATCATTGCCCTGAGCAGAACTGTATCTGAGAAAAGCATTAGTTATCACGCAACAAACCGTATGCATTCCATAGTCAGAGGGGTCTGTAGAACAACTACCATCTCTGAACCAACCAGTTATTGGGTTGCAGCCGCATTCCTGAAGAGGTTCTCCAAAAACGTTCTTAGCAATATTACTAGTTGAAGTATTCTCCATTTTTCATACATTAATAAAGAGATTGTTTCATTTGTGAAATTAGGTTTTTAATGCAAATGGTGTGGAATAAAGCATAGCTGATATTTGAGGGAAAATATTAAAGTTTTTCTCAAGAGCTCTTAAAATCTAATTATTAGCTTTTAAAAAAAGTTAAATAATGCTCATGTTGTTGACAGCTCCTGTGATTTTTCATCCCAGAGAATATACTGGAAGCAATTTGGTATATCTTTTATTTTCAAATATCTTGCATTCAAAAGGAGATGTTTATTACGATTGTGGCAAGCGCGTAAATTATAATTAGGTATTCTTTCACATAAATGATGGATAGTATGAAAAGAAATATCGGCTAAAAACCAATTTAAATAATCTGGTATATCTAAATTACTACTTCCCTCAATTGCACCGCGTAAAACACTCCAGTCTTCAGTCCTACTTGCATAAGAACCTTCGAAATTATGTTGCACAAAGAATATGCAAATAAAGATGGCTGCTGAGGCAGTCATGATTATAGAATAGCAACTCCAGAACAGTCCTAAACCAAGCCAACGACTCATCAGAAACCAACCTGTTATCACAGCAACATTATTAGCAAAAAGATCTATTAATTCCCCAGATGTATTGCCATATCCAGAGTGATAAGAACGAAACCTTGTCGTAATGTTAAAAAGATTTTCAAAGTCACGTCGATGAATTTTATTTATTAATTCAATTAAAAATGACCTAATAAAACAGATAGTTGCATGTATCAGCGTCAACCTCGGTTTAATAACAAGGTAAAAGAAGCCCCCTGGGAATAACATTATCCAATGGCGGCTTAAGGTATAAAGGGATTTATTAAAGGCAGGAAGTGATTTAAAAGCATTTAGTGACAGGACATCAACGGGGCCACGGTAAATCTCCCAGTCACCATTGTGCTTATGATGAAAGGCATGGTCTCTAGACCATGGATGCTGAGGGATTGCATTTATAGCTCCTAAGAAAAAGCCAACTACACGATTGAGCCATCGCGACCGAAAGAGCGCTCCATGTCCACAATCATGCATCAACGAAAAAGTTCTCGATGAAAGCAAAGTCAACAACCCAAGGACAGGTAATAATTCAAGAGCTGTTATCAAAAATGGATGGCCGGTATTAGTGATAAATGAGATTAAATTCCAAAGCAATGCAATAGGGATGAGAGTGGTCAAGACTTGCCAAAAGGCCCTTAAATTACTTCTGCGCAAATAAGGAGTAAGAATAAAATCGTTACGACTTATTAGTTTATTGTTTGTTGATGAAGTCAAATGCTTAACTCTCCACTTGCAATGTCATATTCAGAGTGAACTGAAAGGCAACAATTTTTTACCAGCAAAGCTATGAACATAGTTGATAATTCATGCTGATTTTTCCTATCAAAAGACATTTTTTTTATGAAGGCAATCATTCTAAAATGAACCTCAAAAGAGTAACTTAGTTTGCATGGAAAGAATCGTTTAATGTTCTCCCTTGCAGACAAAACTTCAAAGTCATAGCTAACTGTAAACCAAATTAGTTCAAATCACTAAAATAATTAAGGCCTTTAGAAAATCCTTAATTTATCTAATTACAAAAGTTAAGAGCAATCCATAACCAAGCTTTAGCTACAAAACTATATCTATAGTTATTCGCCAATAAGAGTCGAGTCAAAAGCTTTTTGTTTCTCTGACAACAAAGCTACTCTTCGTAACTAATGCCGACCCTTCAATCTCTAATCCTTTGACACTAGATATTTCACCTTTAAGACCTTCCAATTTCAGCTGTTCAATCATTGTCTGTATTACTTGTGTTTCCACAAGTTTCTGATCAATTCTATCAGGTGTCATCTTCTCAAAGAATTTACCAGCCTTAGCTTTAACAACATCAGAAGCATTGGTTATCTTTAGCAAAATCATTATTATAAGGTGATTTTTTACAACCTAATTGATTGGTCCACAGAAAGGCTTGCTGATCTATTAAATCTTAGTCAAAAACAAGTAATAAATTCCAAAACTCAAAGAATTAAAGCAGCTTATCAATCATTTGCCTCTCTTCATACCAAAAACTTCTTGATCTATCCGAGCAAAGTCAATGTTTTCCCAAGGGAAAAGCAGCCATTCTGAAGAATTGCAAACCTCCACAGCATTCCACCAATCAGGCTCTCTTTTACTTAACCATACAAATGTTGTGATGCCAGGAATATCTTTTACATTATTTAAAGTCAATCCAGTTTCACAGACATCGTCAACAACAAGTGAGTAAGGCTTCGGCTTAGTTAAGAATGGAATCCTCAACGCATGACTCAATGCAACAGCTAGACAAAGCCCTCCCCTAGGGAAACCATATACTCCTGACAAGGATTTTGATCTGCAAGCAGATGTAATGTGTTGAACAGAAAAGTCAAATTCATTCCACGTCAACAATCTCATGATTTATTTTTCCAAAAGCAAACTACGTTCTAAAAGAAATAAGCCATTCTAATAGCATTAATAAAAGAACTATAACTCAAGACTTTAGGCATATAGTGTAGACCTTTTTAAATAAGAACAATGCAACCCCCTAAAGAGGACTCAACTGGACAGATAAATACTTAATAAAGCTTTCATTAAAAAAAGCATCTTATTGCTACGCCTAATTCGCATCGTTTAACTCTGATTTCACTCCCATTGGTGGTTGAAAATATTTTTTCTACAATAAGTCCATCCTTAAGAATTATTTTGTGAACTTTCCCCTGAAACCTTCTTCGTGTCCAACAAATTTTTTCTTCATTAGAGATACTACATTGACTTGCCAAAGAGAGATCTATCTCATGAGGAGCTGTTGAGACAATAGTTCTCTTCTTTGAAGATAATGAAGGCAACTTATCTTTTAAATAAGAAAGTGATTCCCTAGATATTTTGAAAGGATGGATGTTTATATGTGTGCCTTCATGAAATTTCGAAAAAACCTTTACCTGAATCAGACCACAAGTTAATTCAATGCGCTCTTTAACACGGTGATATTTTGACTGAACATTCTTCTGACCTTTTTGGATGTAAGTTGCTACAGGCATTCATTTTCAATGCTACTAAACATTTTTAACAGATCTAGCGTTAATTTCAATCCATATATAGTCACGACATGTTCAAAAGATGGGAAAAGCTCAAAAAGCGTGGAAATAACAGTCTAAATAATTGGAGGGAGGTATTGCGTCTAAGAACATCATGTCAGGCAATTCATTGAGAGAGAAGTCTTAAGCGTGCTTGACCACAACTTCTTGTAGTCAAGCACGCTAGTTATATGTTAATAACAAGTCCGCAAAAATCAATAAGCTAAAACAATAAGTCCACATGTAAACTATCGAATTAGAGCTTAAACCTACATCACTATTGAAACCAATAAGAGTTGGAAGATTCATTAAAAATTCAATCCAAATACCATCTAACGATTACATATATTTAAGCTTATTATCGATGAGTAAGGTAAAAACTAGTAAAGCACTACTACAGAGCTATTCTCCTCGCTTCAGATATACAAAGAGACTTCTCAAAAGATCAAAGTAGCCATCTGAGTATTAATCACTAATCCAAGATAGAAGAAGGTTCTTTGTAATGTAATTATTACTTTTAATTAAGTCTCATAAAGAACTTTAAACGGACGCAGTTTTTTGAAATCACATGAGTTATCTATGTCTAAGTTGCAAGGAGTCAATTATGAAAAGCTCAGTTAAAATACTTCTATATATTTTAGCGTGGATAATCGCATGGCTTGCATTTAGTTTTATTATTGATAGTGGTTTGGTTACAATTAAAGTTTACAATCCTGGCACCAAAGGTAGCTTAATCACCTTTACCTGTGGTGCTTTTACTTCCTTAATAGGAGCAACATCCTTATATCGTGAAGTATTCACAGATGACCTAACGAAAGAGGATGCGAAAGTGGATTGACAAAACAGAATAAGCTACATGCAACCTATAGACATAAGAGCATTGGCTGAGGGGATAGTTATTGCAGACAACTTTATCAACTATATTTGGCAACAAATCAACCCAATGCAAATCCTCTACAATTAATTGAGGAATAAACAATACGCCTAATAAACGACATACTGAATAGACATGTGGGAGCGCATTTGTAATAGGTATATTAAATTCGACATTCAGCAAGACAAAGTGCAATCGTCAATTTACAAGCGGTAAACCTATAGGATCTATAAGATTCGAAATAAAGTTGTTAAGAAGCTAGATCTATGACAACAAAGGAAGAAAGACAAGCGCAATTTGTAAATAGAACTTGAAGAATAATTTTTTATGTCTACTATAGAATAAATATATGTTAAAAATGAAAAAGAGGATTAGACATTTCAAAAAGCCTAACAACCTTTTCAACCCTAATGGTCAAGGTATATCTACATATGACCTGACATACGTAACATCAAACAACAATAAAATAAGGAATGAAGAGTTACGTGTAGCTTTAACCAAAGAACCTACAAAAGTAGGCAATACATAATGGTGTTAACAGTACTTAGATCAATGACTGAGCTTCTACTACCAGTCAAACAAGATGAAAAAGCAAAAGCAGAAAAGGGTTTTGCAAATCGTGATGCTATGAAACGCTATCTAAAGCTCACAAATGAATTAAACAAAAAAGTGAAGCGCAAGCGGGCTAAGAAACTTATTCAGCAATCACAAAGGGAGGCAGCTTGATATAACGAAGCTTGAATATGATAAAAGACAAATGCCTCTGCTTATCACTTAACCCCATATATCGTTTCTTAAGTGAATTCACCTCCTTGAGACTACTCCAAATAAAGGCGAGAATTATTTTGATTGGGAAAAATCCATTAATCAGCCAACATGCATGTTTGCATAGACGCTGCAAACATAGTAGTATACTAGTACTAGAGTCTAGGTTTGTAAAATGATCGCTCCAGAAGGATGGTTAATCGAAGCCAATGGTAAATGGTTGCTACTTTTCCATAAAGACCCTATATCACTCCAACGAATTCCACATTTTTATATCGACAAGTGGACTGTATCATCTACTCACACACCTCTTACTTTCGTAAATCGAAGAAGGGTTAGATTAACTCCTGCTATAGAGACTTGGAATGAGCTCATTGAGAATGGTTGGGCCAAAATCGAAAGTCAATTCGGAGATGTTGCATAGCAAATAGATTCAAATATTTCGGAAGAAACTCCCTAATCAAAAATAAGAATATTTCTTCTTTATTTTATTTGATCTTTATTAATCATAAAAAGCTTCTCAGAATCAACCTCATCACAATATTTAATCTTAATGTTGGTAAAAATCGAACCTATATAACTTTTGTTAATAAGGAGCTAACTTTCATAAAGGTCTCAATTCCTTGCCATCCGATTCCAAACATAATTATCTAGCGAAGATTTTATGAAGCCAATGCGACTTCAATAGCCGCTATCAAGTCTTCACTCGATGGTTGGACGCTTGGCTCGAAACGAGCTATTACATTCCCTTCTTTGTCAACTAAGAATTTTTCAAAGTTCCAAGCAACATCTCCCATTGGTTCTGATTTGTTAAGTGTAGTGTAAGGCTCGGTTGTAGCACCTTTTGCATGAACTTTATTGAAAATTTCAAAGGTCACTCCAAAATTCACCGAACAAAATTTTTGAATCTCATCAAGACTTCCTGGTTCCTGTCCTCCAAAATCATTACAAGGGAAACCTAGAACAGCAAATCCTTGCTCTTTGTATTTATCGTGAAGTTCTTGCAATCCAGCATACTGTGGTGTGTTCCCACAGCGACTAGCGACATTGACGATTAAAAGAACTTGCCCTGAATAATCACCAAGCTTTTTTTTCTTACCACTTGAAGTTTGAACTTCAGTTGTTTTTACATTAACCAACATTGAGCTAGTAAAGAATTATTGATCGACTACAAAAGATAGCAGCTTTTGGTACACCCATTACAACATTGAGGGAAAGTTTTGGGATTTTAAATACATGAAAAGTATCCTTTTAGCTCTTTCAAAGGGTCAAGCAAAGAAGAGAGAACGGTCAGTCTCAGCAGTTAACAAAAGCAACGATTGCTAGAGAATTAAATATTGATGTTCAGAGCGTTACCTTCCTTGAAGTTATAGACCCTTTTTGAGATCGAAATACAAACAAGAGGGGAAGGCCTATAACCATTAGGGTCGCAAAAGATAAAATTATATTTATAGTAGAGCTGCTTACACCTAAATCTGAAGAAGCTAATCCAAATAAAGTTACAAGCATTTCAAGTAAGGGTATATAAGGCTTCTTTAATATAATCATTAAGAACACCCTCTATAAGTTAATAACTAACCAAGCTCAGAAGTTATTGATACATTCGAAAGCATCATTTAATAACAAAAGCAATTTGATATGGCTCTAGTATGTAGTTTTAGGAGGCCAAGTGGCAAACACCAAAAAAAATAATTATAACTCTGAAGATAATCTTGAGAAGAGAGATTCTATTGATAAAGATAAGCCACTATCAATAGATAAAACATTTACAACAGACTCTATTGGTGAAGAGAAGCGATTATCAGTAGATGCAGCGTTTACAACAGATTCACTAGAGTTAAAAGAATCTCCAACCTTACAAAAAGAAAAGATCGATGAATCTAATAACGATGAACTTATAAAGCCTGAGCTAATCTACAAATCTAATAAAAGTTCTTTTAAGGTTGGCAAAATCAATACCTTTGAGGAGATATTTAATGCGATAGAAAATGGGTTTACAAAAAATAAAACTCGTACAGAATATGCTTTCCCTCATCCAAGGTATTGGCTAGGTCCTCGCTTCATGGCTGTATGGGCACTGCCAATTATTTTAATACAAAAAGCAAGAGCTTTACTATCATCTTCAAACCCAATAAGGCCTTATTCAAAAGCAGATTATTCTGTTCGCAAGTCAGAAACTATCTACACATCAACAAAAAGAGCTCTTGAAAGCACAGGTGGCATCAGATTCTTTGGAGCTCGGTTTTTAACAATCTGGGTACTACCTTTAGCCATTACTGGAATATTCATGGAGTTCCTTTTTGTAAGTCCTTTAACTGGCTCTCAACCATTTGGATAAGGAACGGTTTAAAGTTCTTACTTAAATGCACTCTCAGCAAAGCTTTGGATTAAATCTATATCAAGGCTTTGAATTCAACTCATCTTCCATTCCTCTTTTTATCCCTGTGTATAAGGCTGCAAGCAGAAAAAGACCTAAAACAAAATAAAGCAACCTTTCAAGAAAGAGTGTTATTGGATTACCTATTAGTTCTGAGACTGGTTCCATTGATATCCTGTGTAATGAGCAACTATGTCATCACCATGTCTTGTACATCTAGAATGTAAGCGCTAACAAATCCTTTTACATGCATATTCTTCTATGTAATAACAAAAAGCAATCCAAACAAGCTACTAGCAACATATGGACGTCCTTCCACCTCACCAAGCATTTTTAAGAACCAGGATAGTCTTTGATGTTTATTGAATAAGCTCATTACAAGAGCAAACATCTTAGAGATAGGTTGCTTGATCAATAATACTAGACTTTATGTTTTTGGACTATATTAACCAAAGCGATAAGAAGGCATACATGTCAACATATAAGAGCTATCAGCATCTCACCGATTCCTTAGTTAATTATGATCATTCCTAGACCTACAATCTCTGTAAAATCCTTTGAGAACGCATTGGAAAATGCAGATTTGTCAGAAAGTGATCATACTTTAATTGATTATATTAGATATGTAGGAATTTTCTCTCAACCTAGTCTTGTAAGAGATCTAAGACTTAAACCTAAACCACCTGCTTTAAGCATCCTTTGCGATATATGTAGAAAAATTGGCTATCAGATCCCTGAACACTTCAAAGACATTCGTAAATGGTCTGAGAGCAATAGTGAGCATGGTGTTTACTGGGATGGAGACCTTGTTTGCAGTACAGCTAAGAATATAGATGGTGAGCCGTTAACCCCCGAAGCGGGAACTGCTCCATATGAGACTCTTGTAGTCCACAAAGAGCTATTTACTGGCTTAGGGTGAGAATCAACAGATATAGATAACACAGATGCTTACTTAAGCTCATAAAGCACCTGAAAAGACTTTTTTGTTTTACTGAAAATAAGAACTTTGTTTGAGCCATATAGGGATATTCCAGTTTGATTTCTTAATGTATTAAATGTTGTCAATGCAACTCCACACGTCTCTATAAATAAAATTGGCAATGTCTTTTCATCTCCATTCATTACCTGCAAGTCAATGGCCTGCCGTACAGCTTGACAAGCCTTTTCTAAACCCAATCGATCCGAGAGTTCTGACCACAAAAAATTAACTGGCTCACAATCAGTAAGGTCCAAAGAGTGTCTCATATAAAATGAATGTTAATGTCTATACAAAATAGTGATCTTAACCAATGAGCTTAAATGAAATACTTCAAACTCATCTGATCCAACGTGGAAAAGATCAATAAGTATAATATTAAGATAAAAATTACATTTTTCCTATGAAATGAAAGTTTTCAGCCAAACAAAACCTATTACAAGAGAAACGGGTAGATCGATAATTAGCAATAATCAAGTTGTATAGTGTGATTTGCTATTAAACGTCTTAAAAATTAGAAATATAAACCTTCTAAGTATCGAGTTTATTTTCAGACAAGTCTAAATCATAATCACTTCTCAATTCATCAAACATTGCTTCTAAGACATCTTCCTGAGCTTTGTCTACATCTTTCAAATGTGCCTTAGCTGCCTCGAAATCATCTTTAGTAGGCAAGGTTAAATCTCCACCTTTAAATTATTTGTAAACGTTTTAGCATAAGTGTCAATAGATTTGCATAGTCAACTTCTTATTTGGTATTAATCTAGTGAATTTCAAGAGAGTAGAAATATGAATGAGAATATTTATAGAAGAACAAATTTTCGCGAAAAGTAAATGTCAAAAAAGGGGTCTTTGCCTAACTGAATTATGCAAAGGAGGAGATTATTGTAAGGTGAACGCTAGAGATAGTTGGTTAGATATAAATAGTAGGGACACGATAAAACAAATCATATATCTTTGAGCTTAGAAACAACACTAGGGACCTTTTCTCGAAAAGACTGTTGGCGATCAGTTCGGGTATTTACTTTTAATGTCGTATAAATGCGTTCTGCGCCTAAGCGATGCACTTCTTCATGACAATCCCTAACGCAATTAAAAACATCATCCCAGTGTCCTTCAATAGCAGTTCCATTAGGCCCTAAATCATAAGCAAGACCTTTCTTTTCGATGATCTTTTTACAAGCTCCTATATAAGGAGAGAGAGAAAGACCTACGCCTAAAGGGACGAGACAAAAATCAATGCTTATCCACATGATAAATAAAGACTCATTATAGGCGTCATGGGAAAAATAATCCAAAGAAACAGCACTTTCAGGTGAAGTCCTAGACCTAAAAGCAAGCTCTTATCAAAACAAGAGCAACTGGCATTTGCATAAGAGAAATAACTATTGCTTTATATGTTGAAGAGACTTCATAAAGCACCTGACATTATCCGAAAAGAATTTCTTATTTGTTAAAAGTAAGCTGCTCGTATACTTCATAGCTCTTGAGCTGACTATCCAAAGATCTCAAATATTTTTCAACTGCATGAAGCTCATTTTTTAAATGATTTCGTTTAAATTGCAATCCTCTAATCCTTCTTTGCATTTCCAGAAGACGTCTAACCCTATTCTCATGAGTCGAAATATGCTTCGAAAGCTCATTTGAAAGACTCACTCCTCCATCTCCATCATTGAGTTGGTTATTCATGGTGCTTCAGTGAATTTGTTTACAGAAAACTTCTCTAAAAAAGCATTCCTAATACCTTGACCTGAATTTTCAAGGCAATAATTCGTCCCCATATACCATGTCTATCAGAGACTGAACAAGCAGTAAATCAGTGTTAACGCTCGAGTAAATAGACTCGAGCGTTAACCCCTAGGTGTTTAATCTAAATAAAGCTAAATGAGTTTCTTATTGATAGGGAGAGGGATGTGAAAATCTAGATAGCTATAAATAAAATTGAAGTTGAAATATTAAAAATGGGTAAAAACTTGAGGCTTTCAGTAAACTACTTTTGTCTAACTTAGGAGAAGGGTTGATATCACTATCTTTTAAACGTTAAATAAGAATTCCATAACATCACCTTCCTTAACAATATATTCTTTACCTTCACTACGAATCCAACCTTTGTTTTTGGCCTCCACTAAAGAGCCTGCTTCAAGCAACTTTTTATAATGAATTGTCTGAGCACGAATGAAGCCTCTTTCAAAATCTGTATGTATTACTCCAGCAGCTTGGGGAGCTGTCATCCCAGACCTAATCGTCCATGCCTTAGTTTCCTTCTCACCAGTGGTGAAATAAGTACTTAGCCCTAGAAGCTGGTAAGAAGCTTTTATAAGACTTTGCAAGCCACCTTCGGGAACACCAAGGCTTTTTAAATAATCTAATCTTTCTGGTTGTCCCAATTCAATTAATTCAGCTTCAACTTGAGCAGAGATTTTTACACTTTCATTTTTTTCTTTTTGTGCCAATTCTCCTACATTTTTTGAATAAGCATTTCCTACCGCAAGGTCATCCTCGCTCAAATTTGATGCATAGATTATAGGCTTAGCTGTTAGCAATCCTAATGGTTTAATAAATTGCTTTTCTTCATCGAGTAAATGAACATTCCTTGCAGCACCTCCCTGTTCGATTTCAAGAAAAATCTTTTCTAAAATCAAATCTTCTGTTTGACTTTCCTTACTGGTTCGAACTGATTTCTTCAACCGTTCTCTTCGCTTTTCTATTTGACTAAGATCTGATAAGCCAAGCTCTAAATTGATAATATCCATATCCCTTACTGGATTGACAGAGCCAGACACATGAATAACATTGTCATCTTCAAAGCATCGAACGACGTGAACAATCGCATCAACCTCCCGAATATTAGATAAAAATTTATTCCCCAAACCTTCTCCGTGACTTGCACCTTCTACTAAGCCAGCAATATCAACAAACTCTATTCGCGTTGGGATTAATTCCTTGCTATGACTAATAGATCCAAGTAAATCTAATCTGTCATCAGGAACAGATACTGTTCCAACATTTGGCTCAATGGTGCAAAATGGGAAATTAGCTGCTTGAGCTTGTGCATTGGCAACTAAAGCATTAAACAAAGTGGACTTACCAACGTTTGGAAGGCCAACTATTCCTACTTTAAGCATTAGAAAAAATCTAAAAACAACATTCGAGGGGTTATTCTTACGAAACTAATTGCTTAAGCATCTTAAAACCAGTCAAAGAGAAAAACTAAAATGTCCCGTCAAAAAAGCTCATTTCAAAACCAATGATAAGTTCAAATCGAAAAAAGATTATTGGCATTATTGCTTTTATATTAATCCTTAGTGGTGGAAATATTTTCCTCAAAAGAGGTTCTAGCAATAGTAAGCAGGATTTAACTAGCTATACAGTAGCTGCTGAGAAAGGTCAGTTACCATCTATTATTACTGCTAGTGGAGAGCTCCAGGCTAGAAAAAGTGTAAATGTAAATCCTCATCGTCAAGGAATAATAGAAGAAGTGTATGTCACTGAAGGAGAGGCCGTTACCAAAGACCAATTGCTTGCAAAAATACAAGGTAGAGACTTTAAATATCGCTTTAATGCACTTGAAGCAGAATTTAAAAATGCCAAATCAGCTTTTGCTCGTAGAGAACAATTATTTCTAGAAGGTGGAATAAGTAAAGAGAAGTACGAAGAATTCCAAAAAGTTTTTCTGATTAGCAAAGCCAAGCTCGAGCAAATTAAAGTAGAAGGGGAAGAATTATTCATCAAATCACCTTTAAAAGGAATAATCACTGCCAAATATGCAGAGCCTGGAAGCTTTGTGTCTCCAACTTCGCAAAAATCAAGTAACGGAAATTCTATTAAGACTTCAGTGGTAGAAATATCTCAAGGCTTAGAAGTAATTTCAAAAGTACCTGAAAGTGATATAGGTCGAATTCAAATAAACCAGATGGCTAGCATTCGAGTGGAAGCTTTCCCAGATGAGCGATTTAATTCTATTGTCAGTGAAATAGCCCCAAGAGCAACTAGAAAAAACAATGTCACTTCATTTGAGGTCCAACTATCGCTAATTAACCCTCCAAAGAAATTACGTATTGGAATGACTGCCGATATAGAGTTTAAAGCTGGTGACTCGGGGCTTAAGACAATTGTGCCTACTGTGGCAATAGTGACTGAAGATGGAGCTACAGGTTTATTAATGGTAGGCAAAAATAATCAGCCTATATTCCAAAAAGTTGAACTTGGGTCAAGCAGTGGTAACAAGACTGCGATAATTAAAGGAATTAACCCTGGTGAAAAAATCTTCATTGATATTCCGCCATGGTCAAAAAGAAAACGGAAATAAATCAATTTTTCAGATCATCTATAAAAAACTATGACACTAAGCCAAGAAAAACCTATTTTACTTTTAGTTGATGGCCATTCACTTGCATTCAGAAGTTTCTATGCATTTAGCAAAGGTGGTGAAGGTGGTTTAAGAACCAAGGCAGGTCTCCCTACAAGTGTGACCTATGGATTTCTAAAAAGCCTCCTTGACAACTGTAAGGTTCTTAGCCCGCAGGGAGTAACAATTGCTTTTGACACTGCGGAGCCAACATTTCGTCACAAAAAAGATCCAAACTATAAAGCCAATCGAGATATAGCACCAGAAATTTTCTTTCAAGATCTAGACCAACTTAAACAAATCCTTAAAGAAAGTCTCAATCTACCAATTATCACAGCACCAGGGTATGAAGCTGATGACGTTCTAGGAACATTGGCGACTAGAGCATCGAGCGACGGCTGGAAAGTTCACATTCTCACTGGTGATAGAGATCTTTTCCAGCTTGTAGATGACGACAGGAGCATAGCCGTTCTATACATGGGTGGCGGCCCCTATGCAAAAAGTGGCAACCCATCACTTATTGATGAGGCCGGGGTAAAAGACAAGCTTGGTGTAAGGCCAAAAGAAGTTATCGATTTAAAAGCTCTAACAGGTGACAGCTCTGATAACATTCCTGGTGTTAGAGGTGTAGGACCTAAAACAGCCATTAATTTGCTCAAAGAGAATGGCGATCTGGATAGTATATTTAAATCATTAGATCAACTAGAGTCAAAGGGGGAGAAAGCTTCTCAAGGGTCTATTAAAGGGGCATTAAAAATAAAATTAAAAGAAGGGAAAGAGAAAGCATATCTTTCTAAAGAGCTAGCTGAAATCTTGACCGAAATCCCCATAAAGGAAGAGCTAAGCCTAGAATTAACTGAAATTAAAAAAGAAAATCTAACAGAATCTCTTGAAGAATTAGAACTCTATAGCCTTATTAATCAAATACCAAGTTTCACCGCAAGCTTCTCTCAAGGAGGCTTTAAAGCAAATAAAGAAAGCCTAGACAAGCAAAAAGAATCATCCAAAACCATAATTCACAAATCTAATAACAAGGGAAAGAATGATATAAACAAACCTCCACCTATTAAGCCTTCAATCATTACCACTGAAAACCAACTTCAATCTCTAGCACAGAAGTTGATGAATTTTAATCAATCACTACAGCCAGTTGCTATAGATACAGAAACAACGGACTTAAATCCATTCAAAGCAGAGTTAGTTGGCATTGGCCTATGCTGGGGCGAAGGACTAGACGAGATATCATACATTCCCTTGGCTCATAACAATCCTCAAACTTCACAACAACAGCTACCTTTACAAACTGTCGTTCAAGCTTTAACGCCTTGGTTAAGCAGTTCAAACAATCCAAAAATCCTTCAAAACGCTAAATATGATCGACTGATTTTTCTTCACTATGGAATCCCCCTGGAAGGAGTAATTATGGATACTCTCCTTGCTGATTATCTCTGTAATGCCACAAGAAAGCATAGTCTAGAGGAAATAACAAAAAGAGAGTTTGGGTTTACCCCAACAAGCTTTAAAGAACTTGTTGGCAAGGGGCAAAACTTTAAAGATGTTGGCATAAATGATGCAAGTATTTACTGCGGAATGGATGTATATCTCACACGGAAACTATCATTTCGGCTTAAATCACAACTTCAAGAAATGGGTGCAGAGCTTATAAGCCTATTAGAAACAGTAGAACAACCCCTTGAACATATCCTTGCTGAAATGGAAGCCAGAGGAATATGTATAGACGTTCCCTATCTAAAAGAATTATCAAATGAGTTGAATCATAAGTTAAATGAATTAGAGGAACAAGCTTATGAACTTGCTGAGACCCCATTCAATCTCAACTCTCCAAAACAACTTGGGGAAGTCCTCTTTGACATTCTCAATTTAGATAGAAGAAAATCTCGCAAAACTAAAACCGGATGGAGTACGGATGCAAATGTACTTGAAAAACTTGAGAATGATCATCCACTTGTTCCCCTATTGATTGAGCATCGAACACTTAGCAAACTTGTAAGTACTTATGTAGATGCACTCCCGGAATTAGTTGAGAAGGAAACTGGTAGAGTCCATACAGATTTCAACCAGGCCGTTACGGCAACAGGACGTTTAAGTAGTAGCAATCCAAACCTACAAAATATTCCCATTAGGACTGAGTTCAGCAGACGAATAAGAAAAGCCTTCTTGCCTCAAGAAAACTGGAAATTAATAAGTGCAGACTACTCTCAAATAGAGTTACGCATTCTTGCTCACCTCTCTGGTGAAGAGATTCTTCAGCAGGCCTATCAAAAGGGAGAAGATGTTCATACTTTAACTGCGAAGATTCTTTTAGAAAAAGATTCAATCAACTCCAATGAAAGACGTCTAGGTAAAACTATTAATTTTGGCGTTGTTTATGGCATGGGTGCTCAACGTTTTGCGAGATCAACAGGTGTTACTCAATCCGAAGCTAAAGAGTTTTTAAACAAATACAAAGAAAGATATCCAAAAGTTTTTTCTTTTCTGGAGTTTCAAGAGAGGCTTGCCTTGAGCAAAGGCTATGTAAAAACATTACTTGGCAGGCGCAGATATTTTGACTTTGATCGAAATGGTTTAGGAAGACTCCTAGGCAAAGATCCTATGAGTATAGACTTGAAATTTGCCCGACGAGCGGGAATGGAAGCCCAACAATTAAGAGCAGCAGCAAATGCACCTATTCAAGGCTCAAGCGCCGATATAATTAAGATAGCAATGGTACAATTAGCTGGGCAGCTCAAAAAGAAAAGTCTACCTGCAAACCTTCTGTTACAAGTGCATGATGAATTAGTTTTAGAAGCAGATCCGTCAGCACTAGAAGAGGTTAAAGAACTAGTTATTACTACAATGGAGAATGCTATACACCTTAATGTTCCTCTAGTTGTAGATGCAGCTATTGGGAACAACTGGATGGATGCAAAATAAATCTAAAACCAAATAATGGATAGTCATCAAAACCTTGCAATAAAAAAGTGTCCTTAAAATTAACAAACACTCTCACCAAACAAACCGAGTATTTCAATCCAATTACACCTGGAGAAATAAGTATTTATTGTTGTGGTGTAACTGTATACGATCTTTGTCACCTAGGACATGCGCGTAGCTATATCGTATGGGATGTTTTGAGAAGATACTTTCATTGGAAAGGTTATAAAGTTAATTTTATCCAAAATTTTACCGATATTGACGACAAGATCCTAACAAGAGCAGCTCAAGAGAAATGTACGATGAACGAAATTAGTGAAAGAAATATAAAAGAATTCCATCAAGACATGGATGCTCTAGGAATCTTACCCCCCACCCGAATGCCGCGAGCCACACGATGCCTAAATGCGATTAGATCAATGATAGAAGATCTGGAAAGGAAAGGCGTCGCCTATTCAATAGAAGGTGATGTCTACTTCTCTGTAATGAAGCATAGAGAGTATGGGAAGTTAAGTAGGCGTGAATTATCAGAACAACAACTAAATGCCGATGGGCGAGTTGACAGCATAGAAGGAGCACGTAAACGAAACCCTTTTGACTTTGCACTTTGGAAGGGAGCCAAGAAAGGGGAGCCAAGTTTCAGCTCTCCTTGGGGAGAAGGGCGGCCTGGCTGGCATATTGAATGTTCTGCAATGGTGCTACAAGAACTAGGAGAAACAATAGATATTCATTTAGGAGGAGCAGATCTCATTTTCCCACATCATGAAAATGAGATCGCACAATCTGAAATGGCTAATGGGAAAAAATTGGCAAATTTTTGGCTTCACAATGGGATGGTAAATGTTGGCGGTCAAAAAATGAGCAAGTCATTAGGCAATTTCACAACAATTAGGTCTCTACTCCAACAAGGCAGATCTGCAATGACTCTTAGACTATTTATACTTCAAGCTCACTATCGAAAACCGCTAGATTTCACGAAAGAAGCTCTTGATGCTGCTTCAATAGGCTGGGAAAGACTTAACAGAGTACTTTGTATCGGACTAATACACTATCAAACTCTGAACTGGCCTAAAACAAAAGTTCAATTACCCATAATCAATGATCTGTATAAGCTTTCTACAAATACAGAGTTAAATGAATCTCATCAGAATTTCATAACAGCATTAAATGACGACCTGAATACATCAGTAGCTATATCAATCTTATTTGATCTTGCTCGGCCACTTAAATCAATAGCCAACACAATAGAAGGTAACATTTTCGAATCATTACCAGAATCAGATAATCAAAAGACATATTCAAGGTGGTTGCTTCTTATCACACTGGCAGGTGTTCTAGGTCTTCAAGCAGAACTTCCAAGCCAAAACAATCCATCCAAACATTCTAATAGCCTATCTAAAGAGGCTATTTCAGCTGCAATAGAAGAGCGCAATAAAGCTAAATTATCAAAGGATTTTGATAAAGCAGATGAGATAAGAGAGAGTCTAAGGAAACAAGGGATTGAATTAATTGATAAAAAAGGGGGCATAACAGATTGGGTGCAAAGTTAAGCTTTCCTCCATTACTCCCAACATCATGAACTTTTCAACCTGAATCTAACCATAGGATGAGAGACTATGAGGTAATTGCTAGAGCATTGTGAAAGCCATCAGCGTGCTGGGTTCCACTGGTTCGATTGGCACCCAAACGCTCGAAATAGCCAAAGAGTTCCCAGAACAGTTCAAAGTAGTTGCTTTAACAGCAGGTAAGAACTTGGATTTAGTTGTGGAACAAGTCAATCAGTATCAACCAGAAGTTGTTGCAGTAGCCGACGAGACTGATTTGCCTAAGCTTCATGAACGATTAAAAGATCTGCTTAAGGGAAACAAGTCTAAGAAGCCCCCTCAATTAGTTGCTGGTGCAGAAGGATTAAATATTGCAGCTTCCTGGGATACTGCGGAATTAGTAGTTACAGGAATTGTTGGCTGTGCAGGACTACTTCCTACTATTGCTGCAATAAAAGCAGGGAAAGATATTGCTCTAGCAAATAAAGAGACATTAATAGCAGCAGGTCCAGTAGTACTTCCAGAACTGAAGGCTAGTGGAAGCAGATTATTACCTGCAGATTCAGAACATTCAGCAATATTCCAATGTTTACAAGGGACTCCTTGGGCCGACAATGCCCGCCTTTCTACTGGAATTCCTACACCCGGTCTAAGGAATATTCAGCTCACAGCATCTGGAGGTGCATTCCGTGACTGGCGAAAAGAAGACTTAAAGAACGCAACCGTTAAAGATGCAACTAGCCATCCCAATTGGAGTATGGGAAAAAAAATTACAGTTGACTCAGCAACTCTTATGAATAAAGGCCTTGAAGTAATAGAAGCACATTATTTATTTGGTCTTGATTACGAACACATAGAAATAGTTATTCACCCTCAAAGCATTATTCACTCAATGGTTGAATTGGCAGATTCATCTGTTTTAGCTCAAATGGGCTGGCCTGACATGAAGCTCCCAATTCTTTATGCAATGAGTTGGCCAAAAAGGGTGGAAACCCACTGGGAAAGGCTAAACCTCTCAAAAATAAAACAACTAACTTTCAATGAGCCAGACATATCAAAATATCCCTGCATAGAACTTGCATATGCAGCGGGGAAAGCCGCTGGGACCATGCCTGCCGTTCTAAATGCAGCAAATGAACAAGCTGTAGCTCTTTTTCTTGAAGAAAAGATTCATTTTTTAAATATTCCAAAAGTTATAGAAAATGCATGTGAGAGTCACAAGAACGACATTAAAACTGATCCTCAAGTAAACGATGTAATTGAAGTAGATAAATGGGCCCGAAAAGTAGTCAAATCTCAAGTCGAAAAAAATTCCCGTCAAATATCTATGGCGACATATATAGGATGAATATTCAGGTAAGTCACCACCTTTTGTTATGTACAGCAACACCCAAATCATCTTGTTGCAACCAAAAGCAAAGCATTGAAAGCTGGGAAAGTCTTAAAAGCATTCTTAGGAAATTAAACCTTGAAGATCCTAATCGTTCTGCGGGAATAGTTATGAGAAGCAAAGTTGACTGTCTAAGAATATGCAACTCTGGTCCAATTCTTTTAATCTGGCCTGAAGGGATTTGGTATCAAAATGTTTCTCCTAGTCGCATAGAAGTAATAATTAAAAGCCATATAATCGAAGGAATTCCAATAAAAGAATGGATCTTTAAGGAAACTCCATTAAAGTTTCCAATAACACGTTTAATGAACAATTCTTGTTAGCCAACGTTGAACCACATCATCCCCCCAGCAGCCACTTAAACCATGAAAGCCATTATGACCTCCATGATTTGTTAATAAGAATTCTAATTTAGTTGATGGGTTTTTAAAACGTACATTCTCATACAAATGCTTAAAAGGCTCCCAAGGAACCCAAGGGTCATCAACAGAATGTATTAACAATGTCTTTGGCATAATATCAAGCTTATTCAAAAGTAATGCATTTAATGGTGAGGCTTGCTTGTAATAATCATCTACATCTCTAAAGCCCCATCTAGGAGCGGTTATTGCCGCATCAAACTCACGAATCGACGATGTAATTAGATTATTCCAGCTATTGCTTTTAATCAAGAAGTCTCTTTCTTTCTCATTAACCCCAAATGGATCAGCAAGAGTCTGTTTAACTAATCTGTGTAACAACCAAGTTTGATAAAGCTTATTCCTATTCTTCTCAATGCAAGCACTGCTTGCTGCTAAATCCAGGGGGCTACTAATACAGACTAATCCATCTAAAGCATTGCTCCTTGAAGAAGAGGCCCACTCCAAGCAAGCATTTAATAAAATAGTACCTCCTAGAGAGATGCCTACTCCGAATAGTGGTACTAAATTATTTTTTGTTTTCCTGTTGTTTCCTAGAGAACTACAAATTTCTCTAGCCTTTGTTATTGCAGGAAATACATCAGCATTGCAATTTGCTGCATATGTACCAGCCGCAAATTTTCTACCAGGAGCAGCTCCTCTAAGGTTCAATCTTAATACGGCAAAGCCTGCCTTAAGCAATGCAAAAGACATACGTCTCAACCCTCTTCTACGACTTGAACCTCCTAATCCATGAAGAATCAAAATCAAACCTTTAACTGAAGAAAGATCTACAGGCTTATTCAGAAAAGCTATTAATTTTTCTTTTCCTAGGTTTCCAATTTGCTTTGAAGGTATTTCTATATGAACAAATTCATTATCAGGAAGGCAAACATTATCATCAACAAAAGTATCTCTAAGAGTTTGAAGATCTCCGCCAATCCATGGTAATCGTTGCTGAAAGAGCTTTAGCCCAAGATCTTCAGGCAAACCAAGAGAAGATTCAACTGTTACCACTGATACCTAATTCTTTTAATTCCACCAAAAGATCTCCTAAGACCTTCTTGGCATCTCCAAAAACCATAGAAGTATTTGACAAGTCAAACAAATCATTTTTTATACCAGAATAACCTGCACTCATTCCTCTCTTAATAACAAAAACCGTTCTCGCTTCCTGAACATCAAGAACTGGCATTCCATATAAAGGGGAACTTGGGTCATTCTTTGCTTGGGGGTTAACTACATCATTTGCACCTAGAACAAGAACAACATCTGTAGCCGGAAATTCGGGGTTAACAACATCCATTTCTTTTAATTGCTCATAAGGAACATCTGCTTCTGCTAAAAGAACATTCATATGTCCGGGCATTCGGCCAGCAACTGGATGAATAGCATAGATAACATTAATACCATTACTTTCCAAAGCCCTAGTTACTTCCCTAAGTGTGTGTTGTGCTTGAGCAACAGCCAATCCATAACCAGGGACAATCACTACACGTTCTGCAGCTTCAAGTGTTAAAGCACATTCTTCTACGCTGCAACTGGTTATATTGATATATTCAGTAGAACCACTTCCTGATGTAGAGGTCGCGCCAATTGCGCCGCCAAATAATACTGACAATAAAGATCTATTCATTCCATTACACATAACCTGAGTCAAAATTAGCCCAGCAGCTCCTACCATTGCTCCAGCGACTATAAGCAATTGACTCTTTACCACAAATCCTGCAGCTGCAGCCGCTACACCAGAGTAGCTGTTTAGTAGTGATATAACTACTGGCATGTCAGCACCCCCAATGGAAAGGGTGACTCCTATCCCCAAAAGGCCAGAACTTATTACTAATAACCAAAGCCCATTGTTGCCTGAATTTAATAAGGAAACAATCGAAACAAATGCAAGCACTGCTAATCCAATATTAATTAAGTGACGAAGATTGCTTTGCATCCATGTAGGAGTAGAAAGCCAGCCTTGAAGCTTGGCCATAGCAACTATGGATCCAGTGAAAGTTATTGATCCAACAAAAACAGAGATAATAATTGAAATTATTTCCACCAATCCATTGCCATCCACTCCAGTGGAATTACTTAAAGGGAACATTGCTGCAGCCAATGCTACTAACAAAGAAGACATGCCTCCACAGCCATTAAACAAAGCTACTGTTTCGGGCATAGCCGTCATAGCAACCCTCTTAGCAGTAACCATTCCCAACAAGCCCCCAACTACTGATCCAAATATTATCCATATCCAGGCACCTATAGATATTGATGAGCTTCCATAAGAATCAACCAAAACACCTATTACAGCTAGCATCATTGCAACAGCCGCAAGTCGATTAGCATCACGAGCTGAGCGAACTTTTGACAAGCCTTTAATGCCTAAAGCCAAAAGGAGAACAGCCAAAAGATCGATCGAAAACTTCAATACATCGGAAAGGTTCATTTATTCAACTCCTTATTTACGAGAAGGTTTACGGCTAAACATTGCAAGCATCCTGTCTGTAACGAGAAATCCTCCAACTACATTGAACAATGCAAATCCAAGTGCAATAGATCCCATAAGTAACAATGGGGGGTTATTTCCTGCCCTGATTATCAAAGTAAGAGCAGCAAGCATTGTTATACCTGAAATTGCATTTGCTCCACTCATCAAGGGTGTATGCAAAGTAGGTGGGACTTTGCCGATCAACTCAAGGCCAAGCAAGCTTCCCAATAAAAGGACCCAAAAGGCTTCACTTATAAAGGACATTAATTTAACCCTCCTGAATTCATAACTTGAGTATGGCGAATGACACCATCTTTGCTTATCAAAGATCCATCAATTAATTCGTCTTCTGTATTTAAAACTATTTCTCCTTCATGAATTAAAGGACTAATAAGTGCCAAAAGATTTCTTGCATACAAAGCACTTGCATGATTAGGAACAGTGCAAGGCAAGTCAGATGCTCCTATAAGCTTCACCCCATTTCTCAAGACTGTCTCGCCTTGTTTAGTCCCTACACAATTTCCACCTTGAGCAACAGCAAGGTCAACAACAACCGAACCAGACCTCATTTGATCTAACATCTCTTCATTTATAAGACGAGGGGCTTTCTTCCCTGGGACTTGAGCAGTACAAATTGCCACATCAGCTTCAGACAATTGCACTAATAACTGTTCCCTTTGAGCGATCAAAAATTCTTCCGTAACCTCATTAGCATATACACCAGATTCAGAAGTTTCCCTTTTTGCTTCTGGTGGCTCTATAAATCTAGCTCCTAAAGATTCAACCTGCTCTTTAACAGCTTGCCTAATATCACTCACATATACAACAGCACCTAACCTCTTGGCTGTTGCGACAGCTTGCAAGCCTGCTACTCCAGCCCCAAGGACAACAACCTTAGCCGGCTGAACCGTGCCGGCAGCAGTCATCAACATTGGGAAATATCTATCTAAAGCACTTGCCCCAATCAGAACTGCTTTATATCCAGAAATATTGGCTTGAGAAGAAAGTACGTCTGAGGATTGTGCCCTACTTATTCTTGGCAAAAGTTCGAGAGATAATGCTGATAATTTTGCTGATTGCAATACCTTGGCAAGGGATTCATTCCCGTAAGGAGACAATAATCCGACTAATAAAGCTCCCGATTTCAATTCTTGCAAAAACTTTTCACTTGGGGAATTAACACATAGAACGACATCAATGCTCTTAAGAGAATCTCCATTTACCTCAGAAAAGCAATCTGCTCCAACATTCAAATAAGAATCATCTGAAAAACCGGCAGAGGAACCTGCTCCGCTTTGAATCGAGACAGTGAAGCCAATAGAAACTAGCTTTTTAACAGTCTCAGGTGTTGCTGCAACACGGGTTTCACCAAAAGCAGCCTCAATAGGAATTAAAATTCTTGGCAAGATTAAAAAGGCTCATTAATAAAGAGTAAGACGCTAAAGGTTCGAAGACCAGGATTTTTGTTGAAAAAAGCTTTTCCTTAAAAGAAATTGTGGCTAACAAGAAAAAGGAACTTAAATATTCAATAAGAATATGAGCTTAAAAGCAATCGAATGTCCAGACGGCGTTTGTCATAGCCATCATGGAGGACATGCGGTGCCACGCACTGCAATGCAAAAAAATTTGCAAAATCACGGGAGAGAATGGTGCGAACGCCTTGCAGAGAGAATCTATGAAATGTCAGTTGACACTTATTCACAGACCGTAGTCCCAAGTTTACATGCATCTGGATGGCAAAGAAGGCATTTAGACTGGGAGTTTAAGCTAGCCGACAAAAGCTCAGAACCAGATGAAACGCTAGTAGAAGGGATTATCAACGCTACTGAAAGCTTCCTTCGAAGCACTGAAGTTCACAAATTGTTTATTCAAGAACTAGTTCAAGGAACATTTGAAGAAGCAACTGAAGATCACTTAAAATCAAGATGCGTAAGAGCTATTATTGAAGATGAAATAATGAATATGCTTGAACAACGAAAAGAAGAGATTATAAATGGATTGTCGAAAAAACTCTTAGAAGGTTCAACGAAAGATTTAAACGTAGCAAGAAAATCAGCTCTAGAAAGTATCACAGAAGTTCAAAAGCTTCTCTTAAATCACAGTCAATCAATCTAGATAAGTCATACGTTAAGCAGATCAAAAGCCATAATGATAGTGTCTTTGAATCTATATATATTTTTTCTTAAGATTCCCAGAAGCCCAGTAAAATCGTTTAACTTCTAAAGAATTCATTAAGACAATAATTCTTTTTGTACTAAAAACTCACTCTTGTACAAAAAGAACATGTATTAATCCCTTTGACATGCAAAGGTAACCTCGTTGATATAATTTCATGGAAATGCCCCTTGAAAGAAGGATCAGCATAGCCACCTGTTGGGCCTCTAGCAGAATTACTCTTTTAGATAGCATTGAACGCTATGAAGACAGCTATGCACTAACGCAAGAGTTTCGCGAATGGATAATAAATTTAGAAGATCAAAATTATGATTTGAATTCTTCAGTTTTAAAAGTTCCAGAATCATTTCATGCAACAAAAGATAGAATCCAAGAATCAGATGAACTTCTTGAGCTCTAAAAATACATTTTCATACTAAAAACTCATATATATAATCAACTTGTTGGATGATATAAATAATTTCTCACATAAAAATAATTTAAAATATAATAAGTAAAATTCTTATTAATATCAAAACCTTGTCTATAGAAAACCTAGTCATAATAGGCTCAGGACCAGCAGGTTATACAGCTGCCATTTATGCGGCTCGAGCTAACCTCCAACCATTATTAGTAACTGGTTTTACAAGAGGTGGTATACCAGGTGGACAATTAATGAACACAACTTTCGTAGAAAATTACCCTGGGTTCCCAGATGGAATAATGGGTCCGGACTTAATGGACTTAATCAAAGCTCAAGCTCTTAGATGGGGAACTAACCTTTTAGAAATGGATGCAGACTATATAAATATTCAACAAAACCCATTTATAATTAAAACTTCTACAGAAGAAATAAGAACTCATTCTTTAATTATCGCTACTGGTGCAAGTGCCAACAAATTAGGTGTTCCTAACGAGAGCAATTTTTGGAATAAAGGTATTAGTGCTTGTGCAATATGCGATGGAGCTACACCACAATTTAGAAATGAAAGATTAGCAGTTGTTGGAGGTGGAGACTCAGCATGTGAAGAAGCAGTATATCTAACAAAGTATGGAAGCCAAGTTCACTTATTAGTTCGATCCAATCAACTTAAAGCTAGTAAAGCGATGGCAGATCGTGTAAAAGCTAATTCACAAATAACAATTCATTGGGAAACTGAATTAATTGATGTTCAAGGGGATAAATGGATAAAGACATTGAGCGTCAGAAATCTTAAAACTAAAGCCGAAAAAACACTTCAGGCAAAGGGACTTTTCTATGCCATCGGCCATACACCAAATACTGATTTAATAAAAAATCAACTATCGATAAATTCAAATGGTTATATCAATACTCAACCTGGAAGACCAGAAACCTCTGTTGATGGGGTTTTTGCTGCAGGTGATGTTGCAGACCCAGAATGGAGACAAGGGGTTACCGCTGCAGGGAGTGGCTGTAAAGCAGCACTAGCAGCCGAAAGATGGTTAACCGAGAAGAACCTTGCTTCTCTAATTACCAGGAAAAATGTAGATCCAGAAAATGCTGAGAAACAACTTGAGATCAAAACAGCAACAAAAGAAAACTTTAACCCACATGCCTTTTGGCAAAAAGGGAGTTATGCCCTAAGGAAGCTTTATCATGAGAGTTCTCAACCAATTTTAGTAATCTATACATCCACAAACTGCGGCCCCTGCCACATTCTCAAACCTCAACTTAAAAGAGTCATTAAGGAGCTGGAAGGTAAAGTCCAAGCAATAGAAATAGATATAGATTCTGAACATGAAATTGCCAAGCAAGCTGGAGTAACAGGGACTCCAACAACTCAACTTTTCCTTAAGAAAGAGCTAAAAGCTCAATGGCAAGGAGTAAAACAAAGAAGTGTCTTCAAAGAAGAAATAGAAAAGTTTTTGACGTAAAAAGTCTGATTTTTTTATCGCCTTCGAGGACCACCAGGCTTGGCTCCACCCCTATTAGGACGACCTCCTCCTGCACCTGCATTTCTCTCTCTATAAGTTATTCTTCCCCTCGTAAGGTCATATGGACTTATCTCTACAAGAACTTTATCCCCCGCAAGAAGTTTGATTCTAAATTTAGTAAGCTTTCCAGCTGCTCTACATAAGCATTGATGGCCAGCCGGCTGCTCAAGTGTGACTAAATAAAAGCCATTGCCTTGCTCTTTCTCAATAACTCCTGATGTTTCAATCATTCTTGTATTAGTGGATTGGAATACATAATCTTAATTCTATTTAAGCCTACCTTGTTTTTAATAGTTCATCATTAGCAGTTCAAAACCTCTTGGAGCTCTCTAACTGTTTGCAATTGTCCATAGTAATAATTAGCAATAGCCCTCCTATCATTATCTTTCAATCCATCAAAGGCTTCAAATCCTACATTTCTCCAGAGCTGATTTCCACATGCTTTATCAAGCTCTTCAGTTGCTTCAACTGCCATATTTTCTAATCTTCGATTTAGATTCTTAACTTGAACAATTGACATAAAAAATCATCGTCTTGTTTAATAGTACAAACAAACTATTCTTTTTCAAGTAAGTTGTTGGCCATTGCTCAGAAAGGAAGTTTTTTTCTCTGCTCTTTGCTTAAATCAGCTTCCATTTCGCGCAGACGCTTGAGGATGACTCCATAATATTCTTTTATGTAAGATTCCAAATTTGTTGTCAGTGCTGGATCTAAATCAAAATCTTTATAGGTATCTTCCATTGGTGCATCTAGCTTCATACCACTTCCGCTGACATCAGCAAAAGAAAGTCTTTCAGCTACATTTAAAGACGCCTGAAAAAAAGAAACTAATGTTTTAGCGATGGCTATAAGAAAAGGTGAGACTCTTAAAATTTTTGCTTTCTTGTCACTAAAACCCTCGCACAATTTAACGACTTCCTCACTCTTCCATGACTTAGGACCAACCAACGGATAACTTCGTCTAATTGTTTGAGGCCTTTCCAAGGCTGCGACAGCAAAAGCTGCCATGTCCTGAGTATTCATATAAGCAATTTCACTGGCATTACCACTTATCCAGACTGGTTGGTTATCCAAAATAGGTATGGCAAATTGGCCTATTACACCCTGCATAAAAGCCGCTCCTTGCAAAATCGTGAAATCCAAAGAAGATTCCTCTAAAAGTTTTTCAGTGCAATACTTAATATCCATTAAAGGCACATTTCTGAATTGCTCTGCAGCTAAAAGTGAAAGAAAAACAACCCTTTTAACGCCTACAGACTCACAGGCTCTAAAAAGATTTAATTTGCCTTGCCAATCTGTTTCATAAACACTTCTTGGATCATCAGGCCTGCTTGTAGCTGCATCTATTACAGCGTCAATTCCACTCAATGCATACTCAAGATCTTTAGGATTCAATAAATCACCTTGAGTCAACTCACACCCCCATTCTTGGAGGTAAGAAGCTTTTCGAGGTCTCCTGACCATGCATCTAACTTGGATGCCAGAATCAATAGCCTTTTTGGCTATCTGCCTTCCAAGTGTGCCGGTTCCACCAATAATTAAAGCCTTCATCCCTGTGATCATTTCCAGTCAGAAGCTTAATAGCAAGGAGTCAATAAATGTGGGAAAAATCATTTACCCTGAATTTTAAGCAAAAATGCGCCGCCTAAAAGTCCTACAGGAATCAACACCCAAAAGATTGCAGCCGTTCCAAAAATCTCTGAAGCCATTTAAACATTTTTTATCATAATAACCATTTAACCCTCATAGGATATAAAACCCCAAGCTATTGGGCTTAATAGCAATAAATGCTTAATTTAAGAGAGGACCTATTCCATAAGCTCTTTTAGGGAAGTAGCTCCTATAATATTATTAATAAAAAATTTGAAAATAAAAACCTAAAACCAACTTCACCCTAATCCCCCCAGAGCAAGTATCTCATTGGATCCTCATCAAACGAAAGCATCAAAAAATTCTTTTTCTACAGATAATCCCAACTGGGGAAAACACCATTTCTGGAATTGGAATAATTTCTACTGCCATTGGAGAGTGCTGGGATCAACAAACAAACAACCTCTAGTTTTGATACATGGGTTTGGCGCCAGCAGCTCTCACTGGAGATCGAACGCAGATTTCTTTGTTCAAAAAGGTTTTCGAGTTTATGCATTAGATCTAATTGGATTTGGGAAATCAGAGCAACCAGGACCAAACAAAATCAAAAAGTTGGATAATTATTTTTGGTCTATGCAAATAGCTGCATTTCTTCAAAACATTGTTGAAACTCATAAAAACGGCAAGGCAATACTTTTGGGTAATTCACTTGGCGCTCTTACTGCCATAACAACTGCAGCGTTTTATCCAGAACTTGTTGGCCCAGTAATTGCAGAGCCTTTACCTGACCCAGCTTTAATTAATAGCAATAATTTCAAATCACCTCATTGGTTTTTATTAATTAAAAAAAATCTACTGAATATTTTTTTCAGACTCTTTCCTTTAGAGCTATTAATTCCTTTAATTGTTAAATCTAATCTAATTAACTTAGCTCTACAAGCTGCATACTATAACTCTATAAAAAAAGACAATGAATTAAAAAGAATTGTTAGTGAACCGGCCAAAAGGAATTCTGCACCAAGAGCTCTTAGAGCTATGTGTATTGGCATGGCAACAAGAAATAAAGAGCACACTGCCCCTTTTTTATTAGATCGAATTAATTCAATGCCAAATCACTCGCCCATTCTTCTTGCTTGGGGTAGAGAAGATAAGTTTGTACCTCTTCGCATTGGACAGGGACTAAAAAATCAATACCCTTGGCTGGATTTATTTATTTTAGAAAATACAGGCCATTGTCCTCATGATGAATCATCTAGAAACTTCAATAATTACATTTTAAATTGGTTGAAAAATCATTTGGAAGGATATATACAATAAGAACCATGAAGCATACTCTTTCAGTTCTAGTTGAAGATCAATCAGGTGCTCTTAGCAGAATATCTGGGCTATTTGCTCGAAGAGGCTTCAATATTGATAGCCTTGCTGTTGGCCCTGCAGAAGCTCCTGGAATATCCCGTTTAACAATGGTAGTGGAGGGTGACGATAGAACTCTGCAACAAATGACAAAGCAATTAGACAAGTTGGTAAATGTTCTCAATGTAATAGATCTAACAACATTACCTGCAGTTGAAAGAGAGTTAATGTTGTTAAAAGTTTCAGCGAATAATGAACATAGATCAAGCATTCTAGATCTAGTTCAGGTTTTCAGGGCAAAAGTTGTTGATGTTTCAAACAATGCCCTTACCTTGGAGGTAGTAGGTGACCCTGGAAAGCTTGTAGCCCTTGAAAAGCTTTTAGAGCCTTATGGGATTCTTGAAATAGCACGAACAGGGAAAGTAGCATTAGAGCGAGCTTCAGGGATCAATACAGAACTTTTAAAGTCATCTTCAAAAAGCAAAAATCTACCTAGCTGAAAATATACTTTCAATTAATTTCTTATTCTTTTAATACTTAAAATAACATCGCCTTCTTCTATTAAATCAATAACATTCATTCCTTTGACAACTTTACCAAATACTGAGTATCTACCATCAAGCTCTGGCAAATCCTTTAGGGCAATATTAAACTCCATATTTGCTGAATTTAGTCCAATTGATCTAGCCATAGACAAAGAACCTCGTCTATGAGTTAAAACAATGCGCTTGAAATCATCACTCATAAAGATAAGTTCATTGTAACGTGGTATATCTTCTCCTCTGATTTTTATTTCTAAAGGTATATTCTTTAAAGCTATGCTTTTATTATTAATATAACTTTGATTTTCTAGCTTAGCATCAAGATCTAAATTATATTTATGTCCTTGATATCCTCCTCTAACTATATAAGGAAAAGGGTCCTTTATGACATTATTAAAATAACTTCCATCATATAAGCTTCTATCAACTAAAGAAAGAAAGTTAGTAGAGGTAAGTGGAGCAGATTTACCATCTAATTGCAAAACTACTTCACCTCTATTTGTTATCATTTGCACATTTATTATTTGATCTATGCATTTATTACCTTCTTTCAAACAAAAGTCTTTAGATGTTTTCCTTACAGGGACAGCACATCCAAAAACACTTAATAGAGATAATAATCCAATAAAGTATTTAAGGATGAAAACTAACCTCATGAATTTGGTATGAATTTTCTCACTCTAATTTGACAAGCCTTCTAAGTTTACTTTTAAGAACCTAGCTAATTCTGCACCCTCCTGTTCTAACATCAAAAGAGGCTGGGGACCCCCAACTGGACTAATTGGCAGATCATTCCTACCTTTCAGTCTTAAACAAATTCTTCTTCTAGGATTAAAGCCTTCTCTAATCTCCAACTTAACTGCCTGAATTTCTTCAATTGATACTTGAACAACAATTTCCTTGAAAAAACCTTGCCTGGAAATAGAAAGAACACCTTTCTCTTTATCAAATCGATTAAAGCCAGAACCATAATCAACTTTAATTAATGCCCACAAATAAGCTGCAATAGAAGTTCCTAAAACTCCATAAAAACCCATGAACAAGCCTTGTGGCACAAATATCAATGTCGCCGCATTGCCCAAAGGCAAGAAATCTTTGCCGAAATAACTTGATAGCGCAGCAAGAGAAAAACCAATCCCTCCGATTGTTAAAAGTGTTGCAACTATGTAATTAGAGTTTTTCCTTGAACCTTTAACAATTTGTTCAAGAAATTTTTCAGAAGGCTCCACCGTATTAAGGGAGGGTTGAAGATCGGCTGACATAACTGTTCACAACTGAAAGTATTGTCTAATAAACAGGCCGAAAAAACATAAAAAGGTATTTCTTTGTTTGATTCGCAATACAACAACGGATTTCATCTGATAAAAATTTCCCCCGTCTTGCCTTGGTAATTGTTAAAGTCTCGGGCGTATCCCAAAAGCTCAGCAACGTTGCTCTCATGACGATAGCTGTTGGTAGCGCCCAAGAAAGAGGATGGTTTGACGTCCTTGATGACTGGCTTAAGCGCGACCGATTCGTATTTGTTGGTTGGTCTGGTCTTCTTCTCTTCCCTACTGCCTATTTGGCTATAGGTGGATGGTTTTTAGGCACAACTTTCGTAACTTCCTGGTACACACATGGTGTTGCCAGCTCTTATCTAGAAGGATGTAATTTCCTCACTGCTGCTGTTAGTACTCCTGGCGACGCCATGGGTCACAGCCTTTTGTTCCTATGGGGACCAGAGGCTCAAGGCAGCCTTGTTCGTTGGCTTCAACTTGGCGGACTATGGAATTTCGTTGTTCTACATGGTGCATTCAGCCTCATTGGCTTCATGCTACGTCAGTTTGAAATTGCAAGGCTTGTAGGCATTAGACCTTATAACGCTCTAGCTTTTTCAGCTGTTATAGCTGTGTATTCAGCTTGTTTCCTTATTTATCCTTTAGGGCAACATAGTTGGTTCTTTGCTCCTTCTTTTGGGGTGGCAGCTATTTTCCGTTTCATCTTATTTATACAAGGCTTCCATAACATCACCCTCAATCCATTTCATATGATGGGTGTTGCTGGAATACTTGGTGGAGCACTTCTTTGTGCTATTCACGGCGCAACTGTTCAAAACACCCTTTACGAAGACACTAGTGTCTATTCTGGAGGCAAAGCTCAAAGTACTACTTTCAGAGCTTTTGACCCTACCCAAGAAGAAGAGACTTACTCCATGATCACTGCTAATAGGTTCTGGAGTCAGATTTTTGGTATTGCTTTTTCAAACAAACGTTTTCTTCACTTCCTAATGCTCTTCGTGCCTGTTATGGGCATGTGGTGCGCCGCAATTGGCATCGTTGGTCTTGCTCTTAACTTAAGAGCTTATGACTTCGTTAGTCAGGAAATTAGAGCTGCTGAAGACCCAGAGTTTGAAACGTTCTATACAAAAAACATACTTTTGAATGAAGGTATGAGAGCCTGGATGTCTTCTGTGGACCAGCCACACGAAAACTTTGTATTCCCTGAGGAGGTACTCCCACGTGGAAACGCCCTTTAATAACCTTTTAAAAGCTCCTAATCAGAGCATTGAGGAAACTGGCTATGCCTGGTATGTAGGCAATGCTCGTCTAATCAATCTCTCTGGAAAACTATTAGGTGCTCATATTGCTCACACAGGACTTATGGTCTTTTGGGCTGGAGCAATGATGCTTTATGAGGTGAGCCATTTCACCTTTGACAAGCCTATGTGGGAGCAAGGTTTAATCCTTCTTCCTCATGTAGCCATGTTTGGCTATGGAATAGGCCCTGGCGGAGAAGTAGTAGATATAATGCCTTATTTCCAAGCTGGTGTTATTCACCTTGTTTCATCAGCAATTCTTGGATTCGGTGGGATTTATCACTCTCTCGCAGGACCTGAAAAATTAGAAGAAGAGTTTCCATTCTTTTCAACTGATTGGCGTGACAAAGATCAAATGACAACCATTCTAGGTCGTCATTTATGTGTTCTTGGTCTTGGTGCAATAGCTTTTTCTATCAACTGGCAATTCCTAGGAGGTCTCTATGACACTTGGGCTCCAGGTGGTGGTGAAGTGCGCTTAATTACACCTACAACTGATCCAGGGATTATCTTTGGATATCTTTTCCAAACCCCATGGGGAGGAGGAGGCAATATGGTTGGTGTTAATTCAGTCGAAGACATAGTTGGTGGCCACTATTACCTTGGAATAATTGAACTAATAGGTGGTCATTTCCATATGCAAACAAAACCATTCGGCTGGGCTCGTAGAGCTTTTATTTGGAATGGTGAAGCATTACTTAGTTATGCGTTAGGTGGATTATGTGTTGCAAGTTTCTATGCTTCAACCTTCGTTTGGTTTAACAACACTGCCTATCCATCTGAGTTTTATGGCCCAACAAATGCTGAAGCTTCACAGGCCCAAAGCTTTACATTCCTTGTAAGGGACCAAAGGATTGGAGCAAATGTTGGAACAACTATGGGTCCAACTGGTTTAGGTAAATACCTAATGCGTTCACCTACTGGAGAAATTATCTTTGGTGGAGAAACTATGCGTTTCTGGGATTTCCGTGGACCATGGCTTGAGCCACTAAGAGGAGAGAATGGATTAAGTCTTGACAAAATCCAAAATGATATTCAGCCTTGGCAAGTGCGTCGAGCTGCTGAATATATGACTCATGCACCTAATGCTTCTATCAACTCTGTTGGTGGAATTATTACTGAGCCCAATGCGGTTAACTTCGTTAATCTTCGCCAATGGCTAGCATCAGCTCATTTCTTCCTTGGTTGGTTTACCTTTATAGGCCATCTTTGGCATGCCGGTAGAGCAAGAGCAGCTGCAGGTGGTTTCGAAAAAGGTATTGATCGCAAAACTGAGCCTGCGCTTTCCATGCCTGACTTAGACTAAAGAAAAATAATTTTTCTTTCATAAAAAAAGCCTCCATTAAACATGGAGGCTTTTTTTATGCTTTTTTAAACCCAAAATCAATTCCAGCAATTGCTAAAGCATTTCTCAACCAAGGGAGACTAAGTCCTATAACATTGCTATAACAGCCTTCTATACTCTTAATATAAAATGCCCCTTTTCCTTCTAAAGCAAAACAACCTGCACAATTCATTGGTTCTTTAGTTCTTACATAATCTTCTATTTCAGCATGAGTTAATTCAGAAAAATTTATTTTTGTACTTATCACTTCTTGAATTACACCTTTGAAATCACAATTTAGAAAGTTTTTTTCAGCAGTTTTCCGATAAAGCAAACAATGACCTGTGTGAAGAATTCCTGTTTTGGCTGACATTAATTTCCAACGTTGAATGGCTTCTTGATCATCCTTTGGCTTGCCAAAAACATTACCTTTAAATTCAAATAAAGAATCACATCCTAAAACTGCTTGAAATTTGGAGTTTTCTTCATCTTCTAGCAGGATTTTTGAAGAAACGAATTGAGCTTTTGCGATAGAAAGCTCTTTTACCAAGCTTTTAACATTTGAATGCTTAAACCTGTTCTCGTCAACTTGACTTACTATTACTTCAAAGTCAATACCTAATTGATTGAGTAATCTTCTTCTGGCTTTAGAAGCAGAGGCTAGTATCAACACAAAACCAAATGAATGGAATTAATTGATAAGCATATTATTAATCGAAGCACTAGAGCAATAAAGTGTCTTCCTCTAAATTCAGACTTCTATAAAGACGTGAAAGTTTCTGGTTTGTCAGCAGAAAAAGTATTGGAAATGAAAGATAAGTATATTGAAAGACCTCTGTTTCAAATAAGCAAATCAGAGAAAATAGAAAACAACTTCTTGTGGCTTATAAAAATTGGAGTTCTCAGGAGAGAGGTTGATGGCCAGGGACTAACATCAAAAGTTAGACTTACTCCTCTAGGCAGAATCATTCTCGAAAAGAACCCTAATATTGCTAATCAAAAAGCCACCCCTTTTGAATTATTCAGCAATTGGGTTTTTCGTAAGTTATTGAACACGTGAAAAAAGACATTCCCAATTCAGTCATGGTGCTTGGGACCTCTAGTGGAGCGGGTAAATCACTTATGGTAACAGCAATATGCAGGCTACTCCTTAGGCAAGGCAAAACTCCAATTCCTTTTAAAGGCCAGAACATGAGTAATAATGCATGGGTTGATAATAATGGTGGAGAAATGGCATATTCACAAGCAGTTCAAGCATGGGCCTCAGGACTTGAGCCAATTTGTTCTATGAATCCTATACTTTTAAAACCACAAGGAGACTGCACAAGCGAAATCATCCATAAAGGCAAAAGTGTTGGTATATCCTCAGCATCTGAGTATTACGAAAACTGGTTTATTTCTGGATGGGAAGTGATACAAAAAGCTATCAAAGAGCTATCAAATTCATATAAAGATAGCTTTTTTGTAGTTGAAGGCGCAGGGAGTCCAGTAGAGATAAATCTTCAACATAAAGACTTAACCAACCTAAAGCTAGCTAAATACTTAAATGCCAAATGCATATTAGTTGCAGATATAGAAAGAGGAGGAGTGTTTGCCCAAATCATAGGAACACTTGCACTATTAAAACCAAGCGAAAGGAGCTTAATAAAAGGAATAATTATAAATAGATTTCGTGGTGATATTGCCTTATTTAATGAAGGTCGCAAGTGGCTTGAAAAAGAAACAAAAATACCAATATTAGGAATCATGCCTTGGTTAAATGAAATATTTCCCGCAGAAGACTCAATGGATTTGATAGAGATGAAGAGAACTAAATCAAATACTGAAATAGAAATAGGAGTAATAAGATTACCCTCTATTAGTAATTTTTCAGATCTTGAACCCCTAGAAGCAGAATCAACTGTACAAATAAAATGGATTGAAGTTGGAGAGGATATTGGTAATCCTGATGCATTAATAATCCCAGGCAGCAAACAAACAATCAAAGACTTGAAAAATATTTATTCAAAGGGCCTTCATAAGCAAATCAAATCTTTTGCAGAGTCTGGGGGGTATATTCTGGGAATTTGCGGAGGTCTTCAGATTCTAGGTAAAACTCTTGAAGACCCATTAGGTCTAGAAAGCACAATATGCTCTAAATATCAAGGTCTTGGATTGCTCCCAATAAATACAACTTTCAATTCAAATAAATTTTTATCTAAGAGAAAAGTTGTAACTAATTGGCCTGCAAAATCAAAAGTTAATGGGTTTGAATTACATCATGGTAAAAGTAATGCTATTGAAGAAAGCACCCAAAAAGCTCAGCCTATTTTTCGCGACTCAACATTAGGGTGGATAAGCGGCGAAAAAGACACATTAAATATTGCAGGAATATATTTGCATGGGATTTTTGACAATGGTGAATGGAGAAGGCTTTGGTTAAATGAAATTCGCAAAAGAAAAGGATTGAAAGAATTGCCGATCACATTTACTAATTACACTGAAAAAAGGAATCATGTAATAGATCTATTAACAGATGAATTCGAAAAGCATGTAAATCTTAACTCTATATTCAATAATGAAGTCTGAAGCTTTAGAGATTGTATGGCCAAATGGAGCAAGGTCTAAAGTCATTCCAGGATCAGACTGGCTTCTTGAGGCTAAAAAAGCAGGCGTAACAATACCCACTGGCTGCTTAACAGGTAGCTGCGGTGCATGTGAGATTGAAGTAAACGGGAAAATAATAAGGGCCTGTATCAACTCAATAGAAAAATCTGATTTTAATAAATTAAAAGTTGATTTTTACTATGATCCCTTTTGGTAAAACAACTTCATTAAAAATAAATAAAGATAGAAAGAATGTATAAATTATAAATGTATGAATAAGAAACAAGCTACGAAGAATACTAAGAAATTATATTTACCACATATCCTTGACTTTTTGTTCATTCTCTTCTTTACGCTTTTCAAGCAATTCCATGCGTCTATCCGACTCATCTTGTTTTGGATCAGCTAATAAATCTATAGAAGAAGGGCATTTCTGCTTGACAAGTTCAATTTGTTGATTGAATTCATTCTTAAAGAAGTCCTTCATTTCCTTCCAAGCCTCTCTTTCTTCCTCATTACCTACAGTTCCTTTAATTTGATCCTCCAAAATGGTTTTCACAAAGTCTTTAATCTCTTCATTTGACATCAGCTTCACCCTGCTTTCTACATATACATCCTTTAGAATATCGAGTTGGGATTTGCTTAGATCCTTGTAGCTAATTTCTTGGGTTTTCACAATTCAATATTAGTAGAGATGATGATTTTAATTTCTAGCAGAAAAATCCAGCCAATGAGAAATGCTTCAAAAAAATTATTCATTCTCGTTAAATCGAATTACAAATAAATAAGCTTAATTTTCTATCAGAAAAACTATCTCTGATAAGATAACTTTGCGATGTCATAAGTGCTATAGTTAGCATTATTTTTATATTGACAATGAAAATAGATGTTATTATACCAACTTTAAACTCTTCTAAGACTATAGAGAAATCATTAGAAAGTGTTATAAGGGCAAAATCACATTATGAGTCGATAGAAATCAAGGTTTTAGTAGCAGACGGTGGGTCAGTTGATAATACAAAAAGCATAATAAAAAATTACAAAAACAAGCTTGATATTGCTATAGTTTCAGAATCAGATACTAGTCCAGAAGAAGGAATATCCAAGGCTTTCATAAAATCAACGGGAGACTATACAATAGTAATTGGCTCAGACGATTATATTAGCGAAGACTATTTTCAAGATATGGAGTCTTTTGATGCAACTAAAAAGCAGATATTACTTCCTAAAAGATTTGTAATTCTAAAGAAAGATTTAAATAATAATTTAATTGTAAAAAAAATAAAGTCGCCCAGAAGAAAATTTCTCCATAGATATACTGTTCCATTACCAGGTTTTGGTTGGATTGGGAGAACTGCTTATTTGAAAGAGTTTATCAAGAGTAGAAATGATAAGCTTTTCACAAAAAATTATGAAATAGCATCTGACAGTGAATTGTTTGTCGACCTGATAAATGCAGGTTGGGAATACAAAGTAATGCAAAATAAAAATGCTAGCTATTATTTTCTTGAAGGCGGCAGAAGCAAAGACTGGATACCTTTATCTTATGAGCAATGTGAAATTGCCTGTAAAAATGTAAAAGGCTTCAACCTAGATATTAAATTGATATATGCTCTTAGAAGAAATTGGTTAAGAATAAAAAGTCGTCTCATTTACAAATAATTATTATGAATATAAGATATTATTTTTTTAAGTTTTAAAAAATATCGATAAGAGATATCAAAGCATAAATCTGTAAGACCATATCTGTTGAACATTTGATTCTCTATGATTTGGTGAGGGTTAATAATCATTTTTCTATACTTAGATATTTTTAAAGAGAAATCGTAGATATCAGAACGACTCATTGTGTTTGGATGAAGGCATACAGTCCATGTACCGAATGGTAAAGATCTAAACCTCCACAATTGCTGCGGTATCCATTTAAATCCAAATCTATAATATGGCCTATAGGAGAATCCATCTGTAATAACTTTTATCTGAGATACAGAATCTAAAGCTGATAAAGTTACCTTGTCAAAAGAATGACAAGGTGCCATAAATAAAACTGGTTTTATATCATTGTTCTCAAAAATATTTAAAGATCTAATTATTTTTTCCTTTTGTTCTCTTAGGCATAAGCCAACAAACTCTGATTTATTATTAAGTGGTAGAAACTGTGTATTTTCTGCATTGACATCATGGCATACATGGTTATAACCATGCAGCGCTATAATCCATCCCTTGGATTGCCACCGCCTAATTATCTCCCAGAAATCATTTATAAGTGGATTATAAAAGTTATCTTTATCCTCATTAAAAGGAATAACTCCTACTATGGGCTTAATAGAATTTTCATCTAATATCCTCTCTATCTCTTGCCAATGACTCTCTTTAAAGGTATGACAAGCATCATCTAACCGTAAAATATATTTAGTCATAGTCTTATCTAAATACCTTGATTAGGTCATAGATAAATAAAATGATATAACCAAGAGCACTAGAAGGCATTAAAGTTGAATATTCTTTAACCTCCTTACCATTAAAACCTAATTTAAACCTATCTATACCTTCCAAGTCATTATTCTTACTTATCCCTCCAAAATCATAAATTGAGAAACCAAGGGATTTAAATTTAACAATTGCATCCCAATGAAGTAATTTATTAGATCTAGCAACTAGATTTCTATCTTTAATTTTATACTCAATATTGCTACATGAATGATAGAGGCGAACCCTTTCTGAATCGTGAATATAACAATGGGCTGTCAAAGGATGCTTTTGGGAACCCTTTAAGCCCGAATAAGCAATAACAAGATTGCCACTTTCTTGCAACAGATATAGTTTCCTTTTATTACTAGTTCTTATCGATCTGCTATTCGCAAATTCATCAAAAAACTTTGAGAAAAGTTCAACATCCTTCTTAGTAGGCTTATCTATAATTACAACCTCAAGGCCATCCTTGTTTTTCGAACGATTAATTTCATACCTATAATTTTTTTTCATTTTTGACCAAATGGAATCAAGATCTCTTGAAAGATCGATAATCAATGTATTAAAATTGAATGATTTTTTTGTAATAAAGCCAGATTGAATAAAAACCAGAATATCTACTGAATCTTTTTTAATTACTTGAATATGAGGCAAGTCCTTTAGAAAATAAACCTCAGAAATTCTTATAGTAAAAAAGTTTCTTTTAATTATTATCATTATTCTTTATAGTTGATAAAGCCATAGATTAGGCAAGAGCTTGAGTATAGCTTAATTGTAAAGCATTATCAGAAAAGGAATAAAAGCAATGCAGCGAAGTAGACATAAAAGACTGACAAAGCATTTAACCGAGTTTTGTTAGAGTGATACTGCTTCTTCGATTCTCGTAAAAGTGAAAGAATCAAACATGTGCAAAGAAATTGCATCCAATGGAGCGGGTTGCTTATAGCAAATATCAACTGATACCAAAATCCATACTCATTAACTTTAATCAAGAAAATAAAAATTATTAGAAATAGAAATGCTAAAGAACGAACTTGAACAATATTCTTTTTATCCATAGCCCAATTAATTAAACGATCAAAAAATGCTCTTAATTTCCTCTGTAAATTATCCACGATTTTAAAATAATAGGAATACAATTTGTACTATAGGATAAAATAAACATTTTGTCCCCTTCAAGGAAATTGATTTATATTAAACTAGTAAATAAATATTATATTTTTATATCTAAAATTAAAATATGTTCTTTCCTCTATGTATACTTAAAGTTGCATGAATCATTAAGGCCTTCTTTTAATATGCCAAACCATGTTATTCATTACATTTAGAAAAATGGCTTTAAATGAGGTTACTAAGATTTTCACAAAATAATCAACATGAAATCAATCCTTCTAATTATTATTTTTGCAATGCTTTGGTCTAGCCCTGGCCTACGAGAAAGTACCGCTAATTTTTTGCGTATTACAGCTAATATTCTTTCTCCTACAGAGCAAAATGAAGATGAGTTGGAATTTCAATTTAAATTACCTTTTAAGAACAAGATTGATTCTCAAGACCAATAAATCAATTAGTAAAGCTTGTAACCATGGTCAGCATAATATGATTCAACATCAATCTATTGCTTTACATCTAGGTAGAATCGACTAGAGAAATGGTTTAGTTATATATAACCTATTTTTTCACTATGGAGAATTACCTTATACATACAGAATGGTCAGCTCCTTTAAATTTACCTGCGCCTGCTTGGGGAGTTCTGACATTAGTAGGATATTTTCTTTTCTGGCGAGTAGCTCAAAGGAGGTAAATCTATTACTTTCTTGTATCCTCCAAGTATGCAGAGCTTAAGATTTAAAATAGCTCCATTTGCGAAGTTGGCCTATCTTTTTTATCTATCTTCCATTCGGCTGAACTCCAAATACCTAGCATAGGTTCTAATGCTCTTAGTTCAAATAAGTCTTTAACGGAAACCAACCAATCTGCTTCTAATCCATTAGGAATAATTACTGGCATACGATGATGAAGTGGTTTTATCAATTCATTTGATTGGGTAGTTAAAACACAACAGCTTTCAAGCTCACTGCCATCAGATGACATCCATCGACTCCAAATTCCACCTAACCAAAAAGTTTTCAGGTCTTTCCTAGATATAATAAAATCTTTTTCAAAAAACCCATTTGCTGGGATAAGACACCTTTTGTATCTCCAACTACTCCTAAATATTTTTTTTTCAGAAACAGTTTCAGACCTAGCATTAAATGGTCTAGGTATATTTTCTTCAAAAGGGCTTTTAGCCCATTCTGATATATAGCCCCATATCATTAGTGCTGATGATATTTTACCTTCATTTTTTACTACCAAAACAGGGTCTGAAGGTCTAATTAATTCTTGTTTTGCATAATTTTGTTCAAAACCTTTTGGCAAGTTTTTTTTCAAGATAGTGGGTAGCTCTTTAAATTCAGTTGTCAGCTTATATCGTCCACACATAATGAAGAAGAATATGATAAAGATCCAAGTTGTCTAAAAAGTTATTTGAGAGTCAACAGGGAATGGGAGGTTTGCTCTTGCATTTAATTGACCTAGTTCAATACATACTGACAATCCAGTTATGTTTTTCCCGTCTTCAGCAAGTATTTCGGCCAAGCATCTTGCTGTTCCACCAGTAGCAATCAAATCATCAACAATAACGAAGTTTTTATAATTTTCTATGGATTTCTTCTGTATGCAAAGAGAATTACTCCCATATTCGAGCTCATAAGACTTTTCCAAAAGTTCACCTGGTAATTTACCAGGCTTTCTTGCTATGACCATTGGCTTAGACAACTTCATAGAGATTGCTGATCCGAAAATAAATCCTCTAGAATCTATTGCAATAATTGCATCTGCATCATCATAGAGCTTAGATCTCGACATGCTTTCTATAACGTCTGAAAAGGTCTGAGGGTTTTGCAAAAGAGGAGAAATATCCCTAAAAAGAATTCCTTGCTTAGGGAAGTCAACATAATCGGAAATAAAGTTTTCTAGGTTATTAGTCACAAAGAATTTATTAAAGGTTAGAAATGTTCTCTTTAATATATTTGATTATTAGATTCAGAGTCATTTATATATTCAGATGTTGCTTAATGCTCAAAGTATATTAACAACTATTTAAACTGAATAAACTACTTTAAAATTGAGTAATACTTCTTATTTTATTATCAATAAGAAGCTTTTTCATATTTGTTATTGGGACATTGAAAATCATCATATCAGTCAGCAAAAATATATCTTTGGTTCAAAAGCAAGAAGAAGATATTCTTAAAAAGCATTGAGTTAGAGTGAAAGTGTTTTTTCGAAACAACAATCAAGAAGATATCTATCGCAAGCAATAAGAACTCTCTTCAAAAATATTTAGAAAAACGCATCATTTTATTTTAGCCAACGCTTACTAATAAGAGGGAGCTTAGGCTCAGATATAGGCCCTGGCTTGGAACTGGCAATCCAAGATTCATAACAAGAATCCCAAGTCAAATCTATACATGTGCTCTTGTCAGTTTGGATTATTTTAAATGGCATTGAAGAGACTATAGAGATCATTTAAGTGGAGCCAATAGACGCTATCACTATAGTACACACTTACTACTAGATAGCAATAGAGGATCTTGGCGAAATTGATCTAGCTTCCTAGCTGGAATAAATGTCTAATTAGAAATCGCCATGAAAGAATGGCTTTATTTAATAAAGAGTAATAGCATTTATTAATTTTCTTTATTCATATTTATAATTCGAGAAAAGATATTTATTGCTTAAGGAGGATATTTTGGGAAAGAAGCTTAAACCGTATCAAGCTAATCATCCGATGACCCGGTATCCTGTCCAGTCTGGTTCCATAGCATCATGCCTGCCTAACGAATCATATTTCAAGGAAACTGAATAATCCTGCAAGCAGTCAATCAAAGCATGATTATCTTTGTGAATTTTATTTACCGATTGAGTCCATTTGAAGCATGCTTTTTTTTTAGCAATTTGTATAGTTGGGGCCACTACTAATTCAAAGTGATGATGTTCAAGCATGTCAGATGGCCTATATCCTCCAAAATTAAGGAACCAGAGCCTATTAACTTCAGGAGTAGCAACGTTATTTGATTTCACCAGTGAAACTCTAAAGCCATTTACAAATTTAATTAACTTGTAGCTATCTAGATGAAGCCCTTGAGATATTCCTATCCATTCAGATTGCAACTGCGGAAAAGTGGCCTCAATTGTTTCACCTATAACCCAACGCACATCATGCATTTCTACATTTCCACCCAATATTTTTCCTCCTAATACCACAATAAAGAGATTCATTTAAAAATTTCATTAAAACTTCACTCTAATGATGATTGATAATTATTTATTTTGTTTAACTCTAGTATTCATCGTATTGTTTTTGTGAATTAATTCTTTAACTTTTTTGCTATTTCCTTAGTTATTTTACTTGGTATACCTTGGATCTCCCATTACACTTTCTAACAGCCCATTCAATCGGAGATTTTATGCTTTCTTGTTCAACACATATAGTTTGATAATTAGCCCATTTAGCAACTGGTCGCAAACTCAGAGCAATTAATAAAAAGCTTAAAGCACATATCATCAAAGCAAAGCCAAGATAGATTTTAATCCAATCGAATTTCATTTTTTCTCTAGCTCCAATAATAAAATTTTAAATGAAAGAAGAGCAATTAGCACTAATAATAGTTTCATGAACTGTTTTTTGCAGTCATATTCATTGATTTTTAAAAAGCATTCTTATATCTTGCCTATCTAATTGATTACATTGATTAGATAGAGCCTCCTTTTGATTCGAAGACTTGATAAATCAGTATTAAAAGCGCGACACTTAAATATATAAGAAAAAATTTTCAAATGCCTTCTTTAGTTAATTTACTGCTTTACCTACTTGGAGGAGCAGCTTTGGGGACTCTAATGCTTATTACTGGTATCCCCGCTGGTCCACTCTTAGGAGCTATTTTAGGAGCAGGGTTGTTAAGCATTAGTGGTCAACTTGAAATTGCCAATTGGCCTTTAGGTACAAAAACTTTACTCGGAATAGCTATTGGAACAGTTATAGGAACAGGTATTAATAGAGAAACCCTGGGAGAATTGCAATCACTATGGAAACCTGCTTTAGTTATAACTTTTACTCTTTTAATAACTGGAATTCTTGTTGCATTATTGATTAGTAAGTACCTAGGCGTAGATAAAGTTGTTGCAATATTAGGCGCTGCCCCTGGGGGTACTATAGGCATGAGCCTTGTTGGAGCAGAATTTGGTGTTGGTGCGGCTGTTGCCGCTTTACATGCAGTCAGATTAATAACCGTTCTTTTTTTGATACCTACAATAGTAAATTTACTTGATCCAGGTAGAGGCATTGGCATCCCTAAATAACGTCTGAAACGGTCTAACTAAATGCTTCAATGTTATTCATACAAAAATCAACTATTAATTGTTGGTATTCAACTCATAGGGATCCAGATTTTTAAAACCAATTATTACTGGTAAGAATCTTCTTTAGTTAATCTGATCAATAGCTTACATTTGGAAGATTTTGTTAATGGGAGGGACAACAAAAGATTGTTTAGCTAATTTATAAGAAGTTTCATTACGGAGGTGATCCATTGTCGTATCTACCGATCGGTCAAAAGTCAATGGGAAGCAAAAAAATTGACTACTCAATGACTCCTGCCTTGAAAGGTTTCATCATTAATAGGTTTATATAGATTCTCATTTAGACCTATTAAAAAAGGAGCTGGTTACAATGTATCCAGCTCCTTTTTATATACATAGCTTCATATCAGAAACAATCAGTGCTTAGAATATGCGTTCCTTCATCCCTTCCCTTGATTTTGATTGTTTTTTACACAGTTTAAAGCAGGACTGCTCTTTATCCTCTGAGCTCATCAATTTCATCAAAAGCATCGGAGAATTCTCAATCGTTACTAAAATTGCCTTTTAGGCCAGCTATTTAAGCTTCTTATGCAAGAAAGAGATTAGTCCATTGAATTCTTCTACCAAGACTAAGGAGCCAATAAATAAGAAGAGGTAAGTATTGATAAATTTCTTATATCAAAAGAAAAGTGACGATTTTTCATACTCCTTGGATTCCCCTTCTAATTGAGGATTAAATCCTAAGATAAAGATATATTTAAAAACCTTGTTATTTTACCCTTGCCTAATTTGTTACCTAGGCGTATCTTTGTAGCAAGATATACTGTAAAAAGTTGCCAAAACAGCAATCAAAATTAATTTCTGTCCCTTGGGACTCAGCGAAAGAGAGTCGAAAGTCCTGGACTTTAAAGAAAGGTTCAGAGCAAGTTAAGTTTAGCAGGTGTCCAATGGACAACAGCTCTTTCAATATTCAAAAAGATCAAGAAAGGGTTCTTACTCTTCAATCATTTCAAGCAAGGGATACCTACAGGAAATTAATAGAGAATGGCTATAAACTTGGACGCTAATCCATTTAATATAATTTTAAAAGGGAAATATTCAGTTATTTTTGCTTGCAAGGGTTCAGAATTTGACTTTACCAATATTAGAATTAAGAAAAGTTCTAAAAAAGGATAATGTAGGAAAACTAGGTTTCTCAAAAATTTCAACTATCAAAAACAATCAAATAATATGAGATAAATCTCTTTCAAAAGATGATTGTCATCTAATATCATCTGCACTAATCAGTATAGCCATCGTCGTCTTGAGAATGAATTCTGTGAGGAGTATTGCCTGTCTGCTCATACCAGGGATGCACAAATGCCTCTTTATCAGAGTAAACTTCACTCTTTAATTCATCTAACAAGGATTCAAGGCCTTGAATAATCCTCTTTAGATTTCTTTTTTCCATTATTTAAAAGAATATCTTTTATTATTCTAATAACCTTAATTAATCTTCTTCTACATATTTACTGATAATTTTTCAATTTAATTATATTTTTACTTTTACAGGAGAAAGTCTTTAGAGATATTTAGGAGTCTCATTCAACAAGTCACAAAAGAGGGGTGAAGCATAGACATCAAAACCTGACTAGGAAAAACTGTTTTATAGACAAACAAAGTCGGAGGAAGAACTGTTCAAATTGGTTCAGCATGTGATTATTATAAAAGTCCTTTAGCCGTCTCTCAAATTACATTCATATTAAAAGCTATTTCAAAATTCAACCTTTGACTTTTCAGATTCTGGACTTTTAAAAAAGCAATAAAGTTTTTTAGAATGCCATATTTAAATTTCTTTTAGAACTCTCAAGAAAACCTTAGCTATTGAATCAATATTTTCAAATGTAAAATGGGTAGGCAAGCGAAGATCGAAAACCTCTGATAAATATCTTTTAGTATTTGGTAGCTCAACATTATCTAAATTAAGAAATTTCCAGTTTTGATATAATCTTGCATTTGTATTATTTTCGCCTCCGAAGTAACTTATTGGAATACCGGATTTGTTTAAATCAAACTTTAATTTATTATACAAATTATCTTTTATTTTTATACGCATTTGAACAGAGTCTCTTACAGGTCTAATTTGTATTTGATTCTTTGGAAAATCAATTGATTTATTAATAGAGAGTGCTTCTACAAATTGAGTATAATTTCTATTTACATGCTTAATTCTTAACTCTATACCTTGTATCTGTGGAATAGCTAATGCTGCAACAATATTACTCATTCGAACATTAAATACAGGTAATTTGTTTTTATATTTATCTGCAATATCTAGGTTTTTAGAAGAATGTAGAGTGTAGTTTGACTCGTATGATCCAGACATGAATACTGCCTTCCAAAACAAATCAGGATCATTAGTTACTAAAACACCGCCTTCTCCAGCATTAATAATTTTGTATGACTGTAAAGAATAAACTCCAGCCAATCCAAAGGTACCTGCATGTTTACCATTCCATGTAACACCTAAAGCATGAGCTGCATCTTCAATTAAACAAATAGAATGTCTTTTACAGATTCTCACAACTTCATCCATATCACACAAATGGCCTCGCATATGAGATAAGAGAAGGTATTTAGCACCTGAGGAAATTATTTTCAATTCCAAATCGTCTAAATCAATAACATATTGTTTAGTAATATCTACAAGGATCGCTTCAGCACCACATTGAACAACTGCACTAGGTACTGCAGTAAAAGTAAATGCTGGGATAAGTACCTTTGACTTAGAGCTTACGCCAACAGCTTTTAAAGCTAAAAAGATTGCATTAGTTGCAGATGAAACACCAAGTGCAAAATCTATATTTAAATACTCAGAGATGATCTTTTCAAAAATATTTACAGGGCTCTCTTCGTCCTTATATTGATATCTAAATAGTTTTTTAGAGCTAATAACCTTTTGGATAGAGGGGTCTACCATTCCTACATCCAATTCAGCTTCCCAAGAAATCTTTTCTATTTTCATAAATTAATACTATTATTAGTATTAATTTAGCTAAGAAGAAACTATATCTACAGAATTAGAAATAATTTAATCATGATCTTATTATTTTTCTATATTTTAAAGCAATGCTAATTCATCCTTAACAAGAGTATTCAATAAAAAATAATCAAATTCAAACTGCAAAAAGGATAGTAAATATATTTATTAAAAGTTATTATTATAAAAAATTTATTAGTTATCTTGAAAATAAAATCATTTTGATATTCTTCATAGTTTATTCATTATTCCTATGAGTTGCACATGGCATCCACAGATTTCCCATCTTATGTATACCTGAGCAGCCTAATTTTCGAGCCTCTATTTGAGCCCTCGCTCTAGAAGGATAGGCATATATATTTTTTAATGATGAAGCACCAGGATCATCAATTGTTTGTTCAAGAGCTGCACTTTCTGGACTCCATACCTTAAGCCCCATAGTTGTAATTCCTGCTGAAAATATACCCATGCCTACAATAGAGGCATTCACAACGCCCATCGCTACTACCCCTAGAGATACAACTCCCATGGGCACAATCCCAATAGTAATAATTCCCATAGGAACAACTCCTATTGATACTATGCCAAGTGGAGCTATTCCAATGGCAACCTTTTTAGGTTTACTTCCACAATGACTAGGGGCTTCGGAATTATCCAGATCAGGGCTTTTTAGTGACGTCATTTGCGAACTTTACCTAGTGGTTATGTGTATCGTGAATGGAATGATTTTCGCAAGGCATCCAGTGATCCCCCATTTTATGAGAACCTTTGCAATCGAATCTTTTAGCGGCTTTCTCAGCTTCTTCCTTCGTATCAAAAAGAGCAGGAGTAGGACCTTGATTGGTATTAGTTGAACAAGCTATTAAAACAAGCGCTATCCAAGAGAAAACAAGAAAAGATTTATTTGGTAAAAGCATAATTATAGGAATCTTTAGTAAATTTACCTTTAAAAAGACTTAAGAGGGGATAAAAAGACTAAAGGTTTTGTTTTACTTATATAGTCATAGGGATCATGCTAGCTTCACCTTAAAAGACAATGATAGAAACTAAAACGATCGCGTGGATAGGGGGAGGCTTGCTTGTCTTCTTCTTATTTGTGTTTGTTTATGTAATTCAAGTAAAAATTAAAGATTGGAATCAAGAAAAAATATCCCCATTACCATTAGAAGGCTTTTTATCAATAACAAGTTACATAGCTTCATTGTCTGGACTGACAATTATGTTTACGGGTGTTCTGGAAACTTATACATTCTCTCCTTTAAATTCCTTAATAGCATCGCTAATTTTAGCTTTTACAACAGGTTGGCCAATGTGGGGTGTAGTGAAAGGCCTCTTAAAAGATGTTCAGTCAGGAGAATTAAAAGAAATTGTTCCTGGTAAATTCTAAACTAATAAACATAGTCAAATTTTAATTTATTTACTTCTAACTATTAATTAATCCCTTACGCTCTATTCTTTAAATCTCAATAATAAGCTAGAAAAGGAGCCTTTAAATTTAGGCTGGTTTGCTTACAGATTTTTTGGAGAACATATTTTCAAAATAAAGACGATTAATTGACCTAGATTCAACTCCATTTTGTACAAGGAAACCAGCTAGAGCAGCTTGAATCAATCTGTATTGATCCCAATTAGGGTGAGCCTCTATAAACTTTTGCATGGCCTCATTTATAGGCTCAGGAAGCTCAGTTAAAAAACTCACTAGGGAATCAGCATCGCAAGAATTCAAGTCTTTAGTACTTTCTGTGTTTTTGACCTCTTTAATAGTCATCCTTTTATTTCTGAGAGAAACTCTACTTCCTCATATTTTCGATCTTTCGTCAAGCTTAATGAAGCTTATGTTCTAGCATGATCTCATAATGAGATCGATTGCCCTGCAATGGTTTCAAGCAATTTGCCTCTTTTCACTATCAATATGGTTTTAAAATTAAAAAAAGGCTAGTTTTACTCTTTTCTCCACATAAGCCTTTGTTTAATAGAAACGTTATCCTTTAGCTGTGGATAGGGTGTGGAAAAGTCCTCTTTTCGTAGGGGAAAAATAGAAAACCAGATCGATAAGAATAACTAATCTGAGGTATAAGAGTCTCTGTTGGTCTCATTAAATGTTTGCAAAAGGTTGCAAAGTAATATTTCTTTTAAATAAAGAGTTTCTGGCATGAAGGCTTTATTTACAGTAACTTTCGCCCTGTTTTCTTTATTAGTTCACCATTAAGATTAAAGTATGTATAAAGTCCTTTCTGGTAACCATACTAGTCAATTTCATTATTTTTCTTGAAGATTTTGTCAATAATTTGGCCGCCTGAAATAATCAAAGTCTCTACAGAAGGACTCAGTGCAGAGGTTGATTTTAATGAACTCTTTACAGCCTTTTTTGATTCTCTAGCTGTAATAGCATCTAATTCTGTAGTTCGTTCTTCTTCTGGTGCTTTGATTTCTTCAACTAATGAAGTCTCTTCAGTTGAATTTCCCATCGCTTCTATAACTGGCTCTTCTTCTGGTGCTTTGATTTCTTCAACTGATGAAGTCTCTTCAGTTGAATTTCCCATCGCTTCTATAACTGGCTCTTCTTCTGGTGCTTTGATTTCTTCAACTGATGAAGTCTCTTCAGTTGAATTTCCCATCGCTTCTATAACTGGCTCT